>JAKPKF010000183.1 GCA_029553845.1 bacterium
AAAATGATTGCCGACATTTGTTGGTTCATTTCTGATTTTAGGCATATTTTTTCTGCTAACTTTATTATGTGGTCAGGTACGGTCTTCTATTGAGATTCCTCCCGAACGTTTGAAGACGTGTGATTGGTTTTAGGTACTTCAATAAATATTGTCCCAGATTCATTTGGTGTATTATATCCTATATATACTTTGTTAACATCAAATATTATATATTGATCGTCTATTACAACAAACACACATGAATAATAGTAATATTTTCCTATTTCATTAAAATGCATCGAAGATATTATACATAAATACATACCATGATTATTTACATTATATGTACTTATTTTTTTATTTTTAATTAAGGAATTTAATACCTCATGCAATTTTATGTTTTTGAAACCAAATTTACTTTTATAGCATTCATTTACGATAGGTGCTATATCGTATTGTACGGTGTCTAAAAATTCTTTGTCTATTTCCATGTAGATCCTCCTTATGGTTTTTGGTCCAAGTATTGTAATGCTCTATTGTATTTTTCTTTTAGTCTAGTTTGAACCTCTTCGGGTAATTGACTCATTCTGCTTTCAGAAAGGTTATCTTTTATGTCGGCTATTTTAACAAGTCTTGCATCGCCACTTGGTTCATCTAAGATACGTTGCCAGTATGTGGTATTTGGTTCGTTTTCGAGGTGAGTCAAAGCTACAATTACGGTTATCATATCATCGGGCATTCCAATTTTATGAAGTTCCTCGATTGTGGTTGTTGTGTCTTCTAGTAGGTCATGGCAGATAGCAACACATTTTTGGGTTTCTGTTGTCAAGGTTTCATCTAGCATTACTCTCAACGGATGATAAATATAGGGTGAACCTAATTTATCTAATTGTTCGGCATGTTTGTATGTTGCAAATATTATGCAATGGTCGAGTAATTTCATAAAAACGTATTGTAATTAATAGTATTTAAAATTTTTGGTACAATGGTGTTTATATGTCCTATAATAAGTTCATTATTCATTATTATTTCTCCTATATGTTCTTAATGATCAAAATCCATTATAAAATAGTAATGTTATTTTCTATTCAAGTTCTAATTATATAGTCTTTTACTTGCTATTATATATAGTTTTTGGTGTTTCGTTACTATCATAAAGTGTCGCGATACCATCTTCTATTGCTACATACCTATAACGATCCGGACCAAATCCTTTTGTGCAATATGGATCAACACTAACAAAGTTGTCGGATTTGAAACCACTTCCCAATTTTTTGCGTGATTCAATGCATTTGTTATTAGATGCGGCTGTCCGTGACAATCCGCTATTATTATAGTCTTCACAAAGTTTATGAAGAACGGGGTCAAGGGGTAGAAAATACCTGTGACTTCAGTCGTGGGATGAATAGTATCCCTTGTGTAATCACCAAAAACTATATATATATTAAGGTATTAACTATCTATTAACATGTACCGCACCATTAAGATAAAGCTCGATAGGTCTAACGAACTCATCCAAACGGTCCGGCTTTGGAATTCCGCCTGCCAGGATGTCATAGACTATGGCTTTGCGGCACATGATTACAACAAAACCAGACTCAACAAAGCTACATACAAAGGTCTCCGAGAGAAGTATTCTACACTACCTTCTGCCCTTATCCAAACCGCGAGGGATCAAGCCAGTGACATGCTTAAGAGACTCAAATTTGAAACTAAGCCCTTCAAGCATCCTCTCGGTGCTGTCCGATTCGACGTTAGGACCATGAAGGTGTTCTTGGAATCTGGTTACTGCAAGCTCACTACTGCTTTCGGTAGACTGAGGTACGACTTCAAGTTAGCTGAATACTACAAGAAATATGCCACTTGGAAAGTCACGAATGCTCAGTTAAAGATTACCAAGAATGCTTGCTATCTTAATGTTCAAGTAAAGCAACCGGATACAGAGACAACCATTGGAGATAAGAGGGTCGGAGTAGATCTTGGAATCAATAACATAGCAGTATGTAGCGATAATACATTCTGGAAATCTGGCCCAGTCAAAGCCGTAAAAGGCAAATATCAATATTTGAGATCAAAACTTCAGTCCATAGGCACTCGATCCGCTAAAAGAAAGCTGCAAGAGCTATCGGGCCGAGAGAGACGGTTCATCAAGGACTCAAATCATCAAATCGCAAACTGGATACTATCTAAACCATTTGACGTAATTGCTCTGGAAGATCTAACTCACATCAGGAACGGTAAGAAGAATAAGAAGCTAGGTAAATGGAGCTTTGCAGAACTACGAAGTATCGTAGAATACAAAGCTGCTGCTATCGGAAAGAAGGTAGTTGCCATAGATCCAAGATATACTTCTCGTACATGCTCTAAATGTGGGTTTCAAAAGAAAGAAAACCGTAATGGTAGGACCTTCAAATGTAAACGCTGCGGCTTCCAGATCGATGCTGATTTGAATGCATCCAGAAACATCGCTACCTTCAGTAGATCTGATCGTAGCAGGCTGTCCGTCAACCAGCCAATCGTAGCGAGCTAACTAACCATCAGCTACAAGCCTGCCAATTCATTGGCGGGTAGTTGACTAACATGGATGCTGATTTTGTATCAGAAAAAAGCACGTGGGAAGAATTCATAAAAGAAATACAAGAAGAAAATGAAATAATAAAAGCTACATTAGATTTAATAGATAAAAAATATATAACTTGTGTGGTTGACGGGAATACAAAAGAATCGTCTGAAAGTTTGCTGAAGACACAGTGCAAGGATAACGAAAAAGCAATTGAATACATAAAAAGTAAATTGGAGTGATGATTAGTATGGAAATTTTTAATCCTATATTC
>JAKPKF010000184.1 GCA_029553845.1 bacterium
GCTTATGTCCTTGCTCTTACAGAGATGAGAAGTCAAACGGCATGGGATAAGCAAAGAAGAATAAAGAATACATTGAATAGGTTTAATATGTATGAACTTCCTACACGCTCTTACAGGAGTGGGTGGAGACGTAATAGATAATATGAATGGCTGAAGAGCAAGGCAATATAAAGCAACAATATAACCATGCTACCGTTGGGCTTAACATGGATCAGGTTCCTAGCCAGATAGCTAAGGGTTCATTGACCTATGCCCTCAATGCTGCTCTAGAGAACTTTGACGCAAACAGTGTAAATTACCAGAATGAATTAGGAAATGAGTATTGTCTTGACTTTCCTGAAGGATATTCATTAATTGGTAAACATTTTATTCCTGAACAGGACAAGCATATATTCTTCCTTGCAAACCCTTATACATTAGGTAGTGAGATAGGATATATGATTAATAATGATTGTACCTATCACACCTATATCAATGCTTCCTGTTTAAACTTCAGTATTAACAATCCTATTCATAAGGTAGTACATAGAATTACAAATTGCAGTACAGAGATATATTGGACTGATGGAGTTAATCCACGAAGGTATCTGAATCTTGATAGTAACAAGATTCCTCATGAGGTGGAATGTGGGAGCCCATTATGTGATCCTGTATATAAGGAAGAGTTGGATTGCAATCAATTAAAACTTCAGCCTGATTTTAATATTCCTCTTCTCTCTATAGATGATATAACAAGTACAGGTGACCTTCTTGCTGGTACATATCAATTTGCCGTACAATATGCAGATGCTCTTGGTAATCCCTTTACTTCCTATTATTCTGTCACAAATCCTGTTCCTATTGCAGATCCATCAATAGTCACTCCTAATTTTAACTATCCTGTAGGAAAATCCATTGTCCTTTCCATTTCTCACCTTGATACAACAGGACAATTTGACTATTTCAATGTAGCTGTAATTAAGACTGTCAATGCTATTTCCTCTGTAGAGCTTGTAGGGACATATTACATTAATGGGGAAAGTACACAAATCATCTATACAGGGCAAAGCAAGACAGACATTCGTCTTTCAATGGATGACATATTTGAGAAATTCCCCTATTATGATGTAGCTGATGATGTGACAACAGCACAGGACATTCTCATATGGAAAGGAATGTCAACAGCTGAAAGACTTAATTATCAGAAAATAGCTAATCAAATACATCTGCAATGGGAAACATGGAGAATCCCAGAGACTGAAAATTATGCAGATGAATGGAATGCTACAAACCTGAGAAGTTATTTAAGGGATGAGGTGTATGCATTTGAGATACAATTTCTTCTTGCTAATGGTAGGGAAACAGACGGATTTCATATTCCAGGAAGGAGTATGACAGCTCTTGAGGCTTCTGCTCCTGATATTACCGATACTGACGATGATTTTATAGGTAGTGGAACTTCTGCCCCTTATTGGAAAATACGTAATACAGCTTATGTTTTAGGAACACATCCTGGTTCTTCTGCTTCTGATTATAAAGGTCCCTATCAATGGGGTGAATTTGCTTATTGGGAATCCTCTGAACTCTATCCTTGTAATACAGAATTATGGGGAGATCTTGCCAACACTCCTATTCGTCATCATAAGTTTCCTGATGTAGCTGTTTCTCCAATATTTGAATCAAAAGCCTTCACCTCCCTTAATGGGATGGTGGTAGAGAATAATGCTGTATTCCCCATTGGTGTAAAGGTAGATAAGGAGCAAATACTTGCTATTATCAATAGTTCAGAGTTATCTCTTCAAGAGAAAGAAGAAATAGTAGGATTCAGGATATTAAGAGGAGATAGGAGTAATAATAAGTCCATTGTAGCAAAAGGT
>JAKPKF010000190.1 GCA_029553845.1 bacterium
TCACCGGGTTGGTAATATCGCTCCTTTAAAATCGACTCTACTATGGGATCATCCATGTATACAAGTGCAATTTAATTATATATAAGTGTAACGAGACGCGAGACAAAATAGTGGACAACACCTTACATGCTTGATAAAAACACAGGGAGAAAGAAGATCCTCCCGTATGTTTCTATCCTTGGGGTACAGTTGTATAATTGTTACTTATATATAAAAGTAGTGTAGAAGATGAAAGCCTTACGCATCAATCCTGTTCGATCATTGGTGCAACAAAATAATCAAGAGTCAACCACTCACACGCATACGACACTTTGAACGGGGTATTATTACCAAGGGTGATCACGCATCCTGTAAAGTATTTAGGTGCCATGAAAACGTCTACTAGATACATACCATGGACCTGCGTGTGGAAAGTGCCAGAGCCTTCAACTTCGATTATATACTCCATGGCATTATCAGTTGCATCATTGATAGTTAGGACATTATCGCTGAAGTCAAAATTGTATTTGTTCTTCGCATTGATCATCGTGAGCACCTTCTTCACATGAGCATTGGTAAGCGCAAGGTTTACATGATCCCATTTAACGGCTGGACCTTCTCTATCGCGCTTATCAACATTGGGGTCAGAGAGCGCAGCACATTTGTACATTAATCCATCATCATTGAAGATTAACTGATTATTTGATGTATATATTTGGATCTCATCGGCTTTGATACCTTTAATATTGTTCAGATCGATTGCTATGCTAATTGGAGTTTCAATAGGGGTTCTATAGTGCATTATGACGAAAGCACAGTTACTTGCTTCAGTTGCATGAATCAATAACTCATTATTACCAAAGTGCAACTTGGCAGATGATAGTAAGCCCAGACTACTAATGAATGATTGAAATTGAGATAGTGTACAAATAGGTGTGCCGAGGGACTTCTTGCTAGCCATACAGTATTATACGTTAGGTAAGTATATTTACTTATTGGACAATTCCAACCATACAATGTCATCCTTGGTAGGTTTACCATACCCGCAGTGCAAGCAATAGGATATACCTAACTTATAATCTGGGAACATATACTGATGACAGCGAGGACATTTACGTTTCACCATAGAGTTATATACTTTATGGCTCTTGTATAAAAATGTAGTGGTTAAGTATATTA
>JAKPKF010000191.1 GCA_029553845.1 bacterium
GAATATACTGTAAGACCACTCCTTACACTTGAACCAGAAAGAGTTAACCTCTCTGCAGTCATATCAAAAGAAAATGGAGATCTTGCACCAAGTCCAGATAAATATGTCGCATAAGAATCACTCCCTATTGCAGTATAAGAGCTAGATCCTAAAACAAAATGATCTGTTAAACTTGTCAGATATGTAAAGATTCCACCATCTGTAAACAAAGAACCAGTACCACCTCCTCCAACCTCTACCCATGATGCTCCATCATAAACCATAAGTACATCATCATCACTATCGTAGAAAACCATACCTTCGGAGGGAGTTGAATATCCGGTTCCATCCGCAGCAGTGTCAAACTGGAACGCACTACTTGCCTGTGCTGCATACTTTGCCCTTATGGCAAAAGCAGATGCACCGAGTGGCATTCTCGTAAATGTCTCAGTAAATGAGCCACCACCTGCAGGGTCAAACCCCAACTCGACATATATAGCATCCTCACCCTTAATCATTGCATCAAAGGTTGCATACGAACCGGCAGTTGGCGTAGTAGATCCAAGAGAGAGATCAAAAGCTCCGTTATATGCCCCTATCTCAGTATTGGAAAATGTTTCCGTCAAAAGCAATGTTCCACTAGTTAGTGCATCATAATATCTAATTCTGAAATCACAGGTATCATTACCAGCTCCAGCAACAACACAAGAAGGAGTCCCAGCAACAACATTTAATCCTTCGTAACCTGTATCATTCCTTACTATCTTTCCCTGGAAGTTAATTACATTGCTTGTAACAGCAGAAACACCAACTGGAAACGTTCCAGCAAAAAGAAAAACTACTAAAAAAATGATTAACTTTTTTGCTACTTTCGGGCGGTTAGATTTCAGCATTTCTATCAGGCAGTAAAAATGTCCTATTTAAAGCAAATTTAGTAGCCCCAACTACGATAAAAATATTAATGGAAAATCCTTTACTTGTCAAACTTTTTGCTCAATTTTTAGGTATAAAAATTGGCCTAGATAACAACATTTACTATACGCTTCGGAATATATATTAATTTTTTGATACCTCTCTTCCCTATGTGTCCTACCAACACACTATTTTCTATTATTTTATTTCTTACATCCTCCTCGCTATCAGATACTCCTACAGAAATGTATCCCCTTACCCTTCCATTAATCTGAACTGGGATATCTACAAACTCGTCTTCAAGAATTTTTTCGTCCACTTTTGGCCACTCCTGCATGTGAACACTATAATCATGTCCTGTAATATTCCATATTTCCTCTGCTATATGAGGAAATACTGGAGCTACAGCGATAATCAACCTTTCAATATCACCAGATGCGAATTTACTACTAGAAAACTCGTTGTAGAACTCCATGAGAGCAGAAATTGTTGTATTAAATTTAAAACTTAAGATATTACTTTCCACTCTTTTTATCAACTTACTTACCGCCTTACTCTCCTTATCTTCACTCT
>JAKPKF010000280.1 GCA_029553845.1 bacterium
TCATGATCGTTTTCTCCCTCAAACACCTTTACAACATTAAACGTATAAGACTTATTAATCTCTTTAGCTTTTTGTTGAGCAATAGGCCAATAAGCAGCATCCAGTCCTTCGGCTTTCTTAGCTATTTCCCTTTCAAGGTTCTCTTTTATTTCGATTTTACATGCCATAGCTTATCCCTTACATTCTTTATTAGGTCTTTTTGTTTCCGGTAATCCTTCAGGAGCATTTCTACTAATAGATTTAAATCTTTCCTTAAAAGATTTTTCACTACTTATATCTTGTCCTTTTTCATTTCTGAACATCCATCCCTTAGGAGCATTTATAATTGTAGGAATGCCTAATTTTATTCCTGCTTTAGCTCCTGCTTCATCAAATCCAGTTTGTCCACCAGTTCTAATACTTTCAATTTTATTCTTTAAATTAGGCGAGTTTAATATTTTATTCAACAATTTATATGTAAAATCATCAACTTGTTGTTGAGTATATTTACCTTTCATGGTATAGATACCATTTCCAGCAATATTTAAAGTAATTCCTCTAACCTCAAATTCTTTTGGTAAAATTATATTATTAGGTAACTCTTTATTTTCTAATAAAGATTTCATTTCTTTTTCAGAAAATCCTGCCATATTAGTTCCAAACTTAGTAACTAAAAACTTTAAATTAGGGTTTTGATTAGCTGTTTTTATAAGTTTGTTTATAGATTCTTCTACTCTACTTAAAGGTACACTTCTTTTACTTCCTATTTTTAAAGATGTACCTGTAATAGAAGCTGCTTTAGTTACAATACCAAAAGATTTTCCTTCTGTTCCCTGCATTAATTTATCCACAACTCCATATTCTGACCACTTACCTTTAGTTCCTATAGGTAATGCAGTATAGTTAGAAGAAGTTGAACCTCTTTGAGCCAATCCTGCTGTACCTCCACCATGTCCTCCTGCTGTGTTTGCTCCAAAAACAAATACTTCATTTGTTTTTAAAATAGTTATATTTTCAGGAGTATATTCTCTAATAGAATTTAATTGTTCAACTATTTTATCAACTCTTTCTTTAGTTACAGTTAATGTATTAGCATCAATTGGAATATATTTCTTATTCTGATTCAATACAGATGATTTAGTTAATTTTTCACCAGCACTATTAAAATCTACAGCTATTGCTATTGTTGCATCAGCAGAAGCATTCTCTATTGTTCTATTAACATATCCTCCAGAACTCTCTTTAAATTGTATAGCAGTAGCTCTTGTTTCTCCCAAAGTTTCTCCTGTTCTCTGTGAATAATCCTCTAGTAATTCATCCTTTTGTATATCATTAATATCTTCAATAATATTATCTCCTTTTTCTATAGACTTCTGTTTTCCTTCATATTCTTTAAATATATCAACTATTATTCCATCATGTACTTCTCCTGAAACGGTTCTCTCTATTCCATCCTCTGTAATCTTCCTCTCCACTTTATCAAATCCATTATCAAGAGCAGATATCCTTCCTATCATTGCTGTATCTTCTGTTCTTCCATACATTTCTTTTGCTCTATATGAATCACCCCAAGCATTAATTGCTTTATAAACATATTTAGGTATCACCACCAGCTCACCTTCTTTGTTCTTAAATTGATCATAGTGAATTAAAGGCTTTCCTTCTTCTTCATATACCTTCTGCATAAGAACCTTATGTACATGAGATTTATCTCCTGACTTCCTTCTCTTTATCCTTTCCTTATTTGATATACTGGTTTCCCATGTATATACAAGAAAATCATGACGAGCTTCCTGTGTAAATCTACTTATATTTATCAACTTAGGAACATTATTTTTCTTAAATTCCTTTTGAAGTTTTTTGTCAAAGAATGTATTTACATCTCCCCACTTACCCCATACATCAAATGCTGTATAATAATGTTTCATCTTAGCTCTTGCAAACATAGCCACATCTTCATTATTATAATTATTCCTTTCAAATACCCTTAATGTATTGAAATCAGAAAGATTAGGATTATCCTCAAGGGCAGATAAAGCATCATTGTAAATCAATTTGAAATCTTCATAAGGAAGAAGATTTGTAAAGGCTATAGGTGAATTACTTACTCCTGACTGAAGAATAGCGATTCTTACAAGTTTTCCATAGAGAGCAAGATTATTTTCAGCCCTTAGTGTCTCCCTCAATTCTTCAAATCCATATATAATCATATTCTGATCATATACTTTTGTATCCCTTGCCTCTATATAGAGATTATTATTTGCACCTTTCCTATTTCCACTCTGTTGTTTAAGTGATCTAAGAATTATATTATTATACAAAGGATGATCAGGCTTACCTTCTATACCTTTTGCCTTATTGCCTATTATACTATCTCTGTAATGAATGATTTGTTCTGCTGCACTTTTAACTTTATCAGTTCCAGCTAATATTTCAGCAATCTTCTCATTAAACTTCTTATCATTCTGCATAGCCCAATCAAATAAATCACCTACAGCCTTTTGAGCTATCTTGAGGAAATCTTTTGAATTGAGATGAAAATAGGGAGCAAGAACTTTTTCCATTAATCCTCTTACTCTTGTCCTGTCAGATATAAGAATTGTATCACCAAATGCATCTCTTAAATCAAGCATTGTGTTTCTAAGATTTCCTACAAAAGATCCATTTATAATAACATCTACTGCAGGAGCTATTTCTTTTTTATCATTCAGAGCAGATATAATTGTATTTCTGGCTCTGTTAAGTTGAAAGTTTTTCTGCGATATTAAATAAGGATCATTAATGTTGGCTGTATCAAGATTGCTTGCCTGTGTTACATAGAATAGATGTTCTGCCATCTTAGCATATTTCAGAAATTCACCAAGCATGAACTGTTGCTGAGCCTTCTGTAAATCACTCATATTCTCAGGATGACTATTATATTCAAGCATTTCATATAAGTCGTTCTCTGAAGGTATTTCTGTTATATCTATACTTTCAGAAGGCTTATATTGTTCCTTTAAGTCCTTCACCATTCCATCTATAAATAGCCATGAATATCCTCTATTCTCCAGATTACGAAGATATTTGTTTATAATAGGCTGTTTCATAAAATAAGCTACTGATTCTTTAGATACTCCTAAGCTTAGAAGAAACAGATATGTAGGAAGAACATTTGGTGTAGCTCCAAGTTCTATAATCCAGGGGTGATTGGAAATATCAACATATCCATCTATAAACTGGCTATTGATATTAGAAATAAAGTCCTTTCCATTAGCACTCTTCATCATTGAAAGAACAGGTCTCAGTACACCATTGATCTTTATCTTATTATATTCCCTAAATCTTATTTTTCCATCTCCTAACCAAGTTTTATCAATAGGATTAATAGTATCTCCTTCTATAAAGTCATCATTTATAAAGGAAACAACTCTTTGTCTCTGACCAAAACTTGTCTGTCCTGTGGCAGCAATACCAATGGCATATTTACCTGTAACAAAAGAATGTCTAAGGGTATTCATAAAGCTCCTGCTGAGCATATTCCCTACAGACTTATAATCCTTCTCCTTTATCCCTATTTTTGCATTTATTTTCTTTGTAATATCCTTCATCTCTTTAGCAGAGTTAGGACGTGTAAGATGCTGAAAATTTGCAGGATGTAATGTCAATCTCTCAAGAGATTCAATATATTCATTCTCCAATGACTCCTTATACCATTGTTCAGCAGTTTCTTCTGCTATTATCTCTTGAACATCTCTATCTGTAAGTTTATCTATGCTTTTGTTTAGCTTTGTTATTCTGGATTCAAATATTTCTTCTATCCTATCCATAGGTAAACTACCATCAGGAAGAATTTCATCAGCAAACCATTCTTTAAAAAGAAGAGACCACTTCCATATTGTTTCATCTTTAGCTTGACCAAATGCTATATCTCTGAATAACTCCCTTTGTTCCTCCTGTTTTAACACTTTTCCAGTAGCAGTAGATGCTTTCTCCTTTACAGTTTCTAAATAGAGTTGTTTAAACTTATTCTTAGCAACCTCTCCTATTCCATAATAAGGAAGAAGTTTAACTCTATCCTTAGCATCTTTGTATACGTTCTTTAAATAGATGGAAAGTTTATCAATGTCAAAGTCAGATCCTACTTTCCTTACAATAGCAGATGGTACTACAACACTATCACCAAACTCTTTAGGCAAAAATTTCTTTACCCTGAAGGCATCAATGGAATTCTTATTCTGTGTAGGAATACGAAATGCTACACCTAAAAGTAATCTTTGTCCTTCTGGTGTGGTGTTAAGATATTTTAATAGTTCATCATCAGACATATCACTGTCAAACCATCTTGCAACCATTATCTCACATACATTGATTTTCTTCTTTCCACTCTCATCAACTGCCTCTGAATAAAAATCAAGTTCTGTAGAAGCATATACCAATCTCTCTACTCCATCTTTATCTTTTACCTTAATAGCCTCTATACGATTAGCTTCAATCATAGATGAAGGAACCTGAACCTTAAGTCCACCTTTTATCTTAGGTCGTATAACATTCTTGTCAGCAATTGAATAAAGAATATTCCTGATCTGCTGATATGCTGGTGTAGCCTCTATAACTGTATCACCACTCTTGAAACCTTCAAAAGCATCCAGAATATTATCATTAACCTCCCTCTTAAGAATTTCTTCTTTAAGGGTTTTTACCATCCTATCTGTATCGCCTATTATATATTTACCATCCTCTTCCTTTATACCTAACCTATTAAGAATAGTACGATACCCCTCATTAATCTTCTCTTCAAGAATAAGCTGATTATGCTTGATTTCCTTATATAGTTCGGACTGTTCCAGCTTTTCCCTATCCGTAAGATCATACCATTTTGTAAATCTGTCATTAAAGTCTGTATTATTTTCATCAAAGTCAATAGGAACACCAGCTTCAAGGAAATTCATTGTGGCAATCTTTCTTGTCTGAGAACCTTCAGTAACCTTATTTCCTTCTTTGGATGGCACTTCTGATTGTACAGCCATTATTGTAAATGGGATTTTGGAAATACCCTGAAGAGCATTTATATTATCTCTCATCTCCTGAGTTTCAAATGGAGCTGTATTAAATTCCCCGTTCTCATTATATACACTAAATACAGCTTCAGTACCTACTTTACTTCCAGATTCATAAACAGCATAATCAATGTCCTCTTCAGTCATTTTATTATACAGCTTAAGAGCATTTGATTCAGGATTGAGTTTATATAATATCCTGAATGAAGAAACAGGAAGGGCAAATTTATGTAACACTATATCATTATAATCCCTTCCATTGGCTTTACTACCCCTTACAATAGGCTTTCTTGGCACATAGGTACTGCTTACTTTAGGATTATTCTTCTCATGTGCCTCAAGAGCTTTCTTTAATTTCTCCTTATCCTTTATTGTCTTTACAAGCCTTTCAAATTCCATGTCATGCTTGTATTGTCTCTCATTATCATCAGACCAATCTCCTGCCAACAGTCCGAATAAGCGATTACCCTTCAATGTAATTACACCACCTCCATCAGTTTCAGCATAAGGATCTTCATATCCTATAAAATCCCTATTACTATATACATCAGCAAGAGTGATGGCCCTGAAATGATCTCTAAGAAAGTTTGTCTGGGCATATTTATTGTCCTTATAATCCCTATTGAATATCCTATGCATGGTTTCTCTCAGCTCTCTTGAGGTATTCATCAATGGAGAGGCTGGAGAATCGAAACTCTTTGTTCTTTTTAACTCCTGACTATATTGGAAAGGATCTGAATATATAAGTTTATGAAGTTCTATGTTTGCTATCATATAATTTATAGACAACATTCTTAACTGCTTGTCTATAATTGCTTGTGTAAGGTTTTCTATATCCTGAAACATAGGGAGTTCATCAGCTACAAGTCCTTCCACTGATTCCTTTATAACACTAAATCCCCTGAGCATATCTTCAGTATCCTTAGCATCCTGTTCTATGAATTTTTTTACAGCCCTGTTTATTTCTGTCTTATTCTTTTCATACAGTTCTTCAGCAGTAAACTGAAGATTATCATCAGAGGTAATTTTATTATTCAATTCCTCTCCCAATATATCCTTAAAGAACCTTAGATCTCTACTGTTCTTTCCACTCACTACCCTTCTGTCATCTCTTGAGAGATCTATTTCAGAGATAAGATATTCCTTAAATATTTCGAGGAACTCCTCATTCATGTATTCATCCTCATTGACAAATGGAGAATCAGCATAGTGCATTCTTACAGCATGTTCAAGAGAAGCATCACCAGGAACAAGGTTGGAATATACACCATCAAGATTGAGGATTATCTCCTGAATCATTCGTTGTCTATGAGTAAGTTTTGAAGATTCTTTCTTCTTTCCCTTCTCTTCATCTATTGTTCCATCTACAAATACAGGATGCATAAGATTTACTGTTCCTTCTCTGCGATTACCATTACCCGCAGGTCCAAGATTAAACATCCTGTTAAGCAAAACACTACTGCTAATAAGTTTACCTTGTTCATTTCTTCTCATTGTAAACTTATCAGTAAGAAGGAAGGAATAGGCAGTAGTAGCTAAATCACTAATATTCTTTGCTTTGGTAAGATTATCATAGAAATTGCTTATTGCATTTGTACCTATAAAGGTTTGTGTCCTTTCTCCATTGATATTAAAATATGTACTTTCAAGTCCAGGAGATTCCAAGATAGCCTTTATAGTAGAAAGTTTCATTAATGCTCCATCTATATCAAGTGTCTTTGTAGAGATGGTAGTGATACTATTATCTACCTGTTTATCATCCACCATTACAGGTTTACCACTCTTATCATATACAGGCCCTAATGTTGAAAGGCTTATTTGCATACCCTCAACAGCCTTTCTAAATACGTCACGCTGATTATCTGTAAGTTTCTTCTTTAAATCATTAACATTGAAGTCAATGTCAAGTTCCTTAAGAAATTCTACATACTGACCAAGGTTAGCCCTATCAAACTTTATATTCTTTACTTTCGTTGTAGCTGAATATTTGCCTGTTTTAGATTCGTATTTAAAATAAGACGTACCATTCTTAATCTTATCAATGATATTGTTTATCATTGTTCTCTTGATCTGTCTTGCTGCACCATTAAGGGCAGAATCACTTACCACAATATCACTCCCAGGAAGAATATATACTGACAATACATCAGCATTTTGCTTCTTCATAGTTTTCCAGAACGCAGAAATAAGCTTTAAATCATGTTCCTCTAATATGGAAAAATCAATACTTGTCTCATCAATACTACCTTTAGCTGATTTCTTTGTCAGCCTCTTATAGAGAGCATCATAATTCAGATTGCCAAGAGCCATTATTCTAAGCTTGTCAAACATATCATTTATGTCTATGGCATCATGCAATTTGCTTAAGAGTTGTATGTACACCTGATCAGGTGGCATCAATATAACCCCTCCTATAGAAGAAGGATCATGATGAACTCCATCACTTGTTTTGGCTAATGTAGCAAATAAAAGCTTTATGGCTGCTGGAGATTTTCTAAATGAGTCTATTTTATGAGAAGGTTGATATTCACCTCTTCCTGAATTATCTTCATCATTAAGAATAGCTTCATCATTTTCATCAAATTCAATATTATAGGCTAATAGTTTCTCCTCATATTTCTTGAATAGTTCGTCCCAAGTAGTATCAATCTTATCATACAAATCTTCAAGATCATTATATTTCTTAGAGACTTTTTCTGCTGTAGTTTTACCTTCAGCTATAGCGTCATCCAGAACATCCAATTGATATCCAACATAGTTCTTTATTTCGCTCTTGAGGGCTTCGTAGAGCTCTTCTCTGTATAACTTGTCACTTACTCTGAACAAACTCTTATTATCCTTGCTAAGACGTGTGAGAGTGCTGTATACCATCTGTTGCATGATATCATGAAGCTGTGTGGCAGGAATGCCCTTCACCCTCAATTCGGCACCTTCTAATACAGCTACATCATCTACATCAATTATTCCTCGTTTGGCAAATGACAAATTAGACTCAAAAGGATTATATTGTGCATAATATCCATTTCCTATCTTATCAAATAATTTCTGTACATTACTTACTGCCTGTTCACCCGTAAAGAATGTCTTAATAAAATTAACAATATCGTGGAACAGTTTACTAATCCATGACTTACCATTAGACCTGTCAGGAGCTATTCCAAAATGTTGATAATCCCTGTACTCTTCAGCTATCTCTTCCTTTATCTGCTGGTCTGTAGCATTTTTATATTCTATTGTTTCTCCTGTGAATCTATCTACATATGAACCTTCCCTATTTCTGAATTCTTTTAATATGACTTTCTTCTCTTTCGGGCCAGCCATCATCTTCCATACAGCCTCAAATACCTCATGATAGATAGTACCACCTTCTGCATGTTCGTAGATATATAATGAAGCATCCTGTAGCATACCCCATACCTGTCTTCCATTTGAAGCTTGCATTATATTCTTTACTCTATATACAGGAATATTAGGGAAGTTCTTTCTGATGAACTCCTCTATCTTAGTCCAATTCTCTCCTTCAAATCTTTCAGCTTCTTTTAATATCTTTAATCTGAAAGCTATATTGTCAGGTTTATCTGATCTGGGTCTGCTCGCTCGTTTAGAAGTAATATCTTCAGGTTTCTTCTCCTGAATAGGTTGTTTTAATAACTTCTTATTATCATCAATTACTTGCTGTATAATTTCATCTAGTTCTGTAGAACTCTCATGAAACTCTTTACTATCACCAATATAATCTACATTAAAATAATTTCCTTTCTCAATAACTTCAATATCTGTTTCAGGAAAACCTTCAGTTACATCAACAACTCTTTCTCGTGTTTCATCTTCCTTCTGATTATATGTAAAGTTAATGAAATACCCAGGTTCTTCTTCTGAATCATTTGATATATATTCTATTTTTCCTTCTACTAAATCTTTCTTAAGAGAGCTTACTGTAGCAGTGCTCCAATCTACACCTTCTTGAGATTGCTTTGTTTCTTTAGCGTTTTCCTCAGGTTTTGCTGGAGAAGTTTCATCTTTTACAGAAGGTTCAATAGGAACTTTATATCTTGAAAGCAAAGGTTCTATTTTCTTATATACAGAATTTCCAATCAGATTTGTGGCTTGTTCTTTTGTAAAATCTTCTCCTTTAGCTTTTTTATCAGCAATGACAGCATCTACAAAAGCTTGTGGTATGCTTGTAATATTAAAGCCTTCTCCAGTTTCTACAAACTTTTTACCATCCAGTTTAAACTTAACATCATGTCCTCCAAAAGAGTTAAAATGAATAGTATTCTCTTTTACACCATCAAGAACAATCTCTTCAGGAGCTGATTCTGGAGTAGCTGCAGGTTTTGGTTCTGTTTTCTTAGGAGGTGCATTTACTTCTCCTGCAGGTTTAGCTGCCACTTTATCATCTACAGTTTCATCAGTAGTAAAATATATGGCATGCCTGTTAAAGTCTTCTGGACCAGTAAGAGGTCTAAATCTACTGACTAATGGAATATCACCATTATCTCTGTTTATGACCTTACCACCTTCATATATCTTATTGGAAAGAAGATATGTCTGGTAGTTCTGCCATTTCCTTCCTACCGGATTACCATTCTCATCTATGCCTGTTATTTCAAAATAACTTGCTGTAACAGATGATTCTGAATTAACAAGTTTAGCATTTACATTATTATAAATATTCTTCAGTGCATTTACTATCTCCACTTTATTATTCTCAAGACTGCTTGGAGTAAATTCAAACGATGTCTGTCTATCACCTGATATGAAAAGTTTTGACACAAATTGTCCTTCTTCTTCAACAGTTTCAAACCATATATTATTTACACCTGTCTTTCTCTGTCCTGTTTTAGCATCATGCGTAATCCCCCAATAAACAACAGACTTCAACCATCCAAACAGTCTTTCTGATTTAGTTCCCTTTCCTACAGAACCCTCCTCTACAGCATTCTTTGTTATCTGTAAGAGAACATCATATATTGTATTAGCTTCCTTTTCAGTAAGTTTTCTGTTATTAAGTTTTGCTACAAATTTTCCAGGCACTTTAAGTACAACCCTGCCAGGCTTAACTCCAATACTCATATCACCTGAAACAGCCTTATCATTTGTTGTAGCTACTTCCAACACCTTTTTTTCACCCAGCATCTCAGGAGATATTAATCCCGATTCTTCAACAGGTGTACGTGCATTAATATCAACAACTTTTTCAGGTTTTCCATCCTTACCTGTCTTACCTGTTTCTGTCATTACATATTCAGGGAAACCAAATGAAGGAGTGAATGTTACAGGAAATATCTCTGTCTGATTAAGAACAGAATCTCTCCAAGTCTGATATCTCTTCTTTAATTCTTCTCTAACATGTTCAGGAGTACTTTCCCTAAACATTGTACCTGTAACCCTCTGACCATTGCTATCCTTATATTGGGCTTCTAATCCTCCAAGTGGATATACTTGAAATAATGCATGATTGAGAGGATCTATTAATTCATCTTTTTCATTCCTCTCTTGAATAGGATTACCGAATTCATCGACCAATACAGGATTCTTTCCGTTCTCATCTACCTGTACTATTACACCCACTATTACTTCTTCAGCCTTATATTTATCAGACCTTCTATCTTCAGGAAGGATGAAATCTATCAATTTCTCCAATCCAGGAACCTTATCAAGATTGTTTAATGTAACATGTATAAGCTTAAGATTAGGATTCTTGATATCACCAGAATTCCATCTCACTCCAAATCTATCAGTTCTCTGTTGATAAGGAGGATTCTCCCAATTGGTAGACGTGCTATTTACTACATGAGCATCAGATTTCTTACTTATTTCTTCGTGTATATGTTTATTATCTGATTCTGTTTGTACACCATCATCAAAACTATCTGTAAACTCTTTCTGTAACTTCTTATTCTTTTGTATCTTCTTCTGTTCTTCTTTCTTCCTTAATTCATTATTATACAATTCCTGGAATTTTTCAATAGCTGTTGAGAGCATGTTATATCTGGACTTATCTTCCTGATACCATTCGTTAAGGGCCTTTAGTCTATCTTCAACATCTTGTAAATCTTCCAGCTCAAGAGAAATGATTTCATTTATATCCTTATCTTCCATCATAAGGGTATAACTGGCAATGTCATCTTTTAGCTTAGCAAAACTGGCAGATATGTCTCCTCCTTCAGATATGGCAGATAGCGTATCTTTTATGTCATTTCTTAATAATTCATAATCAGCAAAGTCAGCCCTATGTTCGTTTATTACCTTCTTGAGAAAATTAGTAGTCTTCTTTATAGCATCAACTATTCCTTTATGAAGACCCTCCACCTCACTTAAGCTCTTCTCAATACCTTTAATAGTATCTCCAAGCCATTCAGCTTGCTTTTTAAGCTCATCAAGCATCTCCTTTAAGTCTTCAGGAAGTTCACTTATATTCTCAGATAAATCCTGAAAATAACTTAAGTTCATCTGAAGATCACTCACTTCATTATTAAGCTGTTCTATTTCCTTTTCAACATTATTCTTTTCTCCTTCCAAGAAAGCAAGAGTTTTCTTTCCAACAGTTAATATCTTTCCAAACCTACCCTCAAACTTCTTCTTTCCTGATTCCTTAGTCTTATACAAATCAGAAATGTCCTGTTCTATATTAAGAAGCGTTTGCCTCTTGCTTGATATTTGTTTAGCCTTGTCTGTTATAAGTTTTGAGAGATTTTTCTCTATTGCAGAAATAATACTGATTCGCTGAGCCCTGCTTTCAGCCAACATATTCTGCTCCTCTTTCAATGATTCTGCGCTCTTGAGAGCTTCTGCTGCTTCCTTCTGTTCTTTAGTCTCTACATATTGACCTGTTCTTACCAATCTTGCTTCCGTAAATCCTTCTTGAGCAACAAAGTGTGAACGAAACATTTGTTTTCTTTCAATCTCTCCCTTTGCATTCTTATATACAAAAAAGAATTTTCCATCTTCAAATATTAGTCTACCTACTCTTTCACCTCCATATTGTTTTCCAAAATTGTATTTAAACTTTTCATTCATATGATGATAGAAATATCTTGCAGCTTTATTCTTAAGTGTATCAGACATTTTACCCACCTTATATCCTAATAAGGTTTCCTTCTTTATATCATGCTCTACGCCATTTTGGTCCTTTACCTTTATTGTACCATCTTCATTCTCCTTTATTATAGTAAGACGGGATATTTTTGCAGGAGCATCAATCCCTTCCTTTTCAAAATCTACAGGCTTTCCTGCAAAATATTCAGTACCTATCTCTAAATCCTTTTCTCCAGTTTTAGTTTTAACCTTAATTGTTTCTTTAGGAGGAACAGCAGAACCAATTGGAGTGATAGGAGCAGTTTCAGCCTTTACTTCATCATATTTCTTAGGATTTTTCTTTATATCATCATACTCTTGTAAGAATTTATTTCTACGAAGAGTCATTTCTGCTACATCATCAAGAGCCTGACCAATATCATCCCTCTTTGTTGTATCTTCAATCTTTGTTATAGCGTCTACAGCCTCATTGAACTTATCAACCTTACCAGCTATCAAATCAGCAACAACATCATCTATCTGTATTCCTTGAGCAACGAGTTTTGGTGTAAGGGTAGGAATCCTTTGATCATAATCAGCAATCTTTGAAGCAGCGTAAACAAGTTTGTCAATAACTACGGGAGAATATTTTGGCTTTCCCTTTTCATCCATTATCCCACCAAATCGAAGATTGAGGGATTGATAGAGAGATTTTACATTCTCAGCTGTCTGTTCAAACATATTAAGTCTATTCAGGAAAGCTTCCCTTGTATCTGTTTGCAATGCTTTACCTTCTGCCTGTAATTGAGCAAATCCTTCTTCCGTACTTGCTAATTGTCTATAATCAGCTATTTCAGATTTAACTAAATCATATCTTCCATATTTAATCCTTGGAGTAAGATAGTTGGTAATATAATCATGTTCCAGATCTTTACTATCTATAATATTCCCATCAACTAAAGCACCTTCACGCTGTTGCTGTATGTAAGTACCTCTCTTGACAGCATCAAATGTATCTTGGGTGAAATTAGAAAGCCTATAATCATTAAACCTTTTTATTGCATCTTGTGTGTATGCTGATTTAGCTCTATTCTCTCTGAATCTTCCAGGGCCCATCATTAATGATCCTGATAATCCACCGATAAGAACATTCTCCATTCCCTGATTAGTACCAAGAGTTTCTTCTACTCCTAGCATCATACTTTCCATAAAATCGGCAGGTTCTCCTTTGTACTTCTTATCGAAATAATCCTGTGTTCCTATTGTAATGGCATACTGAGACCCTTCTTCAAATGCTTCAGAAGCAGAAAATGTATAGGGCCTTATTTTATTTAATGTATAAAGAAGTTTTCCTCCTCGTGTAGGAGCAAGAGCAAACTTTCCATCCTTCTCTACAATCTTTCCTATCTTTCTTGTAAGGTCATTTATAATACCTTTTTCTGAAGCATAAGAGGAACTGAGAATTTTAGGAAGTTGAATATAACTTGTTGCAGCTAAAAGTCCTGCATTCAACATATATGAGAAGTTGCCAACATCTTCAGATCCTGCATTTATTTTTTCTAAATCAGTTCCTGTAGGAAGCATACCCCCATGACTGTCCTTATATTCCTGTATCTTATTTTGTCTGTATTCGTTAAGATTATGATAGGCTTCAAAGCTTGCTTCTCCAGAGACAGAAAGCCCTGATACAAGAGCCCTGCTTCCAGGATTCATCAGATTGAATTGACTGATGAACTTATTGGAGGCATTCAATATATTCCCATATGAACTGGTTGCTTTCCCAGCAGCAGTCATAGCAGCCACATCAGCTTCAACCGCCGAGAACGCTTCACCGGCCTTACCCATTGCAAAAAGCTTTCCTGCCTTAGGAATCACACCTAACGCCCTGCTTAATGCTGTAATGCCGCCCATCCATGTCATTCCAGACAATATTGTACCAACTGAGAACCCCAAATTTTTTACGATACCATCCCAAATGAAGTTGGCGCTGAACAATTTCTTAGGGGAATACCATTCTGCATCCCTCTCAGCCTGAGTATAGTAATTGGGAAGTATCCTATTATCCAAGTCTTTGGTAACATTATCCACCCATCTGTTAAAATCGTTGTCATAGAAAGATGAAGCTTTCCCTGTCTTTTCCCATTGCACCAATCCATTTACTGCACCTACTGTACCTTGTAATAATGTAGTACCTGTAAGAGCTATACCCTTTCCTACAGCATTAACTATCTTGGCACCGGTAGTTTGTCTTTCAGCATATATCTCCTCGTTATTCAACCAAGGATAAATCTCAGGGAATCTCCCCGACATATCCAATCCTACTGTAGGAACTGACTTGAAAACATCACCCTCCCTCTCAAATCCAGAACTGAGAAGATGATTAAATTTTGTCATATAATCAACACCCTTGCTTACATCAGTCCTCGGAGAATATACGGAAGGAACTTTTCCTATTAAGTCAGCAGGGCTAACTGGTAAATTTACAGGTTTTACTTTTTCCATTATTCTTCTTTTTTTCTCATCGCATCAATTATCTCATCAGTAAACACGGAAGGATAGACTTCGAGATTTCTATTATAAAGTCCTGTTGTTCTATCGTATAATGTTAAACGATCACTTGTATGTTTTGGGTCAGGAAATATCAGTTTATCTATCATGTTGCCTGTCTTGTCGTACAAGTAAATCTTCATATACACTATATTAGGATTGGCTTCGTTCACTTCATAGTCAGCACGTGCCTTGTAGTTCTTTAACCCCGTAAAATCTGATTCCTTAAACCATGAGGTTTCAGGACTACCGGCGTCCCTAAGATTAGTACTTCCCGACAAATTAAGCATACTGATTATAGGAGACTTGTTTTCCGAAACAATGAGCGATGCTCCTGTAAGAGAAGTATATGCACCCTCGTCAATCTTAGTTCTGTATTCCTTTCCAGTTTTAGGACTACTTACTACAAGTTCATAGTTACTGCCCGTGCCAGTAGGAATAGCATCAACTGAAACAGTTGCATCTGGGTCTGCCATAAATGCCTTCTGAGCATCTTTTAGTTGGTTCTTACGATTTAAGTCACCATCATAGACACGCATTAATGCACTTATCTCAGAATTAAAATCGTCCCTGTTCTCCTTAAACCTCTTTATAGGAATCTTTCGACCCTGAGGCAAATATCCATACTCCTGATATTTTTCAGACTCTATCTTACCGAGTTCTTTATATTCACTGTAATCTATCTCATTAAAAAGTCTGCCTACATCCAGATCACCTATCCCAGTATATATCCCTGTATCTCTACCGATATCACCAGGACTAGTGTAAAGTTTATTTAGGATGTCGTCATAATCATCTCCAAACTTTTGCTTGAGCTTTGCCCTTTCAGCAGCCTGCTTCTCCCTTCTCGCATTACTTTTAAATATACCAGGAGCAGCATATGCAAAACTGAGTAGGTCTTCAGCACTAAGAAACACTTCTCTTCCTCTAGTAAACAGATTGCCTCCCACCCTAATAGTTTTACCTTTGATACCTGTAGACTTCAGTATTTCAGCATCGGATTTAAGATCGAGCCCTCTTGCAATACCTTCTGCCTGAGCTTCAGCCTTGACCTTTTCCATCTGCCGCTTCATTACTTCATTATCTTTCAATATCATTTCTCTCTCCTTTACCAAATCGGTAAACTCTGGAAGAACATCACCTTTTTCAAGATACCTTGACGCTACTTTTGATATATAACTCTGAGGATCATCTCCTCCATCCTTAATTAACTGTTCCGATATCCTTGCCTCATATTGTTCAACTGATTCGTTTGGATTTCTTTTGTTTGTCTTTTTATATGAAGTTATCGCAAGTATCCTATCTAACTCATTTCCTCTTTCTACGCTAGCATTATATCTTTCTTCAAATACATCTTTAGCAGCAGTCGGCCCTCCTGTAAGAGGCAAGTCATAAAACTCTACCCCATTCTCCTCCTTTAGCTTGGCGGCCTCCATAAGCATTTTATGTTGAAATTCTCTTTCTTTTCTATCCTCTTCAATCTGCCATTGTGATACGGAAGTCTTATACCTGAGTACTTCAAGATTGAATCTATTTTGATCCATAGTTACAGTATGCATTGGACTAACGGAGTACTTTATAGAGACATCCTGTGAAGACAGATTCTTTGCCATAGTGTGAAGATAATTGTTGGTATATAAACTAGCTCTCACAGCATCAGGATTTGTATCAGCTAATCTAATATTCTTATTCCTCGATGTCTCAAGTCTGGAGAGAGATTTATTGAAATACTCCAATTGCTTGTTTATAGAGTCTATTCTTTCTTTGTCTGCATCAGACTTGTTATTCTTTTCTGTTACATTCGTCAACTCTATCTGTAGAGCTCTTATCTTATCGTTATAGAAGTCAGACTGTTCCTCGAAGTTAGTATTGATTTCCTCCTTCAACATTTCAGGGGTATACGATGCCTTTGTGTATTCCCCTTCTATTGCAAGTTGCTGATAGTCGGCAGGAGTTAATGAA
Organism: bacterium; assembly: GCA_029553845.1. The sequence goes on from JAKPKF010000280.1 coordinate 16,548, forward strand.
GTTTCAAGAGCTGATAATATCTTGCCAGCATCCTTTCCCTTCAATACTTTCTCCACCATTATAGGATTCCATATAGGTTCCTTTCCTGTAACTTTCCCTGTTACAGGATCTTTTATATCCCTGTATAGAGTATTTCCAAGTTCATCTGTCTGAAATAATTGTTGAATGTCCTCTGAACTTATGCCTACCTGATCAGCTATGTCTTTAACTTTCTTCCATACATCGGTATAAGGAATATACGTGCCCTTAAAACTGGTGCCAGCCTGGCCATCATTTAACCATGCATCAAGTTTTTTATTGAAGTTGAATTCATTGCTTGGATCAAGTTTACCTTCCTCCCTATCCTTGTCCATGCGAGCCATTTCTCTTCTTGCTAATGCTGTAGAATTGACAGCAGTTTGTATACCCTCGTCGGAAGATATCCTTCCGATGTTTCTACCTATCGTATTGACAAGCTGATAATTAGAGAAGTCACCAGCAGCAACCGTTCTCAAGTTAGTGTCGAGCTCACTCAATTTTGACTTAAGGAGATTCTTATCCTCATCCTTCATTAAGTCAAGCCCCGCAACTCTGTCTATTGCAGACTGTATCTTTCTTATGCCCTCATCATAACGCCTTTGCTTCTCAACGCCAACAGCAAGCATTGCCTCTACAGGAAGTTGCTGTACATAAGGTCTGAATTGTGTGGCTTGATCTGTCCAACTTGCCATTGTGTATTATATTAATTTAACAAATATAATTAATAATAAGGATAGTTATAAATTTCTCATGGCTTTTATTATAGCTCCATTCCTGGCAGTAATGCCCTTACTTTCTTTCTCTCTTTCCTCCTTGGTCTTCTTTCTCCACCCTACTACACGCCGTTCTCCTGTAATAGGATCGCTCTCATAACGGGCAACCATATCACGCCTGTCACTATATTCATCTTCATCAAAGCCGATTCCACTATAGTCCCATGCATAATAAGGAGCATTCCAATTCTGTGCCCTGAATCTTGGATCAAATCTGTAGTTGTACAGGTTTTCGTATGCTGCAAGAGTACGATTGTTCAACTGATTCTTCATATACTTGTCGCTAATAGACATCAACGCCTCTCTCCACAGTGCCTTTGTATTAGACTTAGCTTGGGCCTGACGCTGATACTGCTGGTCAAGTATTGCAAGATTCTTGAGCTGAGCATCATTCAACATAGCCCTATTCTCTCCATATACCTTGTCCCTCATCGCCTGATTCAACCTGAACTCTTCAGCATTGATTTTATTAAGGGCTTGTGCAGCCTGAGAAGCAATCATAGCCTGTGCAGCAGGATTGTTTCCAGCCATTCTTTGAGCACTTCTCACCTGAGCAATTACATCATTCTTCTGATCAGCAAATGAAACAGAATAAGGACTTCCTAATTGTGGCTGAAAGAATTGAGCCTGTACAGGTTCTTCCTTATCTGTAAGGGCAAACATCTCTCCCATCAATTGTCTGGGATCAAGTCTCTCTGTATCACTTGGTCTGAAATATGGTAGAAGTGAATTAATTCCTAAAGTCATTAAATCTGCAATTTCTTCTTTCGTTAATTTTCCATCACGTTTTTCTGATTTTTTGCCACTCTTATCATACAAGTCTGCAAGTACATCTAACACCTTGTCATTAGTCTGTTGTACTCCTCTTCCTAATGCTGTTATTTCAGTTTCATCATCATTATATTTATATCTCTCATATGGAGTTTTCATGCGAGGAGGAGCTACGTCATTTGGTCCACGAAGAGTAGATTGCATAGCTACAGCATCTGCTACAGCTTCATCTAACTTAGAAAGTTTTTTAGCTTTTTTTGTTGATGGTTTCTCTTTTGTAGAAGTGTTACTTGTTACATTTCCTTGATTATATTTCATTGCAATCTCATCATCCCAATTATGAGGAACGATAGGTTCATGATACAATTGAGGATTCTTAGGAGTTAATACATTTGGATTTACATATCCTGTATCAGGAGAAAGATAAGGAGATTGTGTTCCTATAATAGGAATATTCGGGAAACTTCCTGGAGCAATAGTAGGAACAGGAGATTTAGTATTTACTTCATTCTGTATTGTAGGAACATCCTCCCACGTAACAGGAGGAAAAGAATGCCTCATAAACCAATTACCTATACTTCTTTCTCTTTCATTATATCCAGGTTCAGCTTCTATACCAAGTAATTTAGCTAAACCACTTCTATATTGTGGCTTTTTTATACCACTTTGTGCTTTTGGAATAATTGCTCCTTTCTTAGCTATTTTATATTTACCCTTAGAGAGAGCATTGGCATCTACATTCATCTCTTCAGCAGTTTGATTGATTGCCTCTTGAAGAGAGGCTAATTGCTGCTTCTCACTTGCATAAGCTTTTAGCTTTTGTGTAGTGCCCATAAGGGTAGCCTTTGCTGAATTCAATTTAAGCTTATCAAATGAATTTGTAGGAGATAAGTCCTCAACAGAAAGAAGAGCCTTCTCAGCCTTCTTATTTTGTTTTGCTTCTTCCTTTGCTATATCTTTCACTTTCTTCTTAAATGTTTGCTTTGTTCCAGGAATAGTTAAATCACCAAACACTACTAAATCTTCATCTGTTCCTCCACTCTGTAATTTAACAGCAGGTTCTCCACCTTCCACTTCTACAGGATTACGCCCATAAGCAACAGGCATTCCTCCTTCTGCATGGGAAGGCCCTGTAAATTCTATTGTTTCTCCTCCATCAGGAAGGAATGGATTATAGGAAAGTGATTTTGCTCCTCCTTTTCCTATCCTTAATTCCCCTTCAGTTTCCATATTGCTCACATTACCACCAGAAGCCATATAAGCATTATTTGTATTGAACAATCCTTGCATACCTTTTCCCATAGCCATTTGGTTTATATTTCCTTCAAACCTATCTTGGTATTTCTTTGTTTTCTCTGGATTGGTATCAATAAGATTTCCTACAGCACTAAGGATGGGTTTGGCTAATGTTCCTACAATAGGTCCAACTCCAGGTATCATGCTAACAATATCACCAGCAACTCCTCCAAATGTAGCTCCTGCACTCTCACCTCCGCTCAATTGAGTTGCAAAATTAGTAAGCCTTTCACTTCCTATCCCCTGCAATATGTCGCCAAACTGAGCCTTCGGTATTTTTGCTCCCTTCTTTGCCAGCACCCCTTTGCCCACTCCATATACAGGGAAAAATTCATCGCCTGCATTTATTATATCATCAGGTCTCACATACTCACGTTCAATACGCTCAGGAGTAAGTTGTGAAGCCTGTAAGGTAACATCAGACACTTTCTTCCATTGAGTGGCTTCCTGTAACTTTTTCCTCTCATTCTTGAGTTGCTCGAATCCTTTTACTAATCCTTCAGCTATATTCATAGCAGGACCAGCCATTGCACCAAAATCAAATCCATTTGAAACACCAGCCAAAGTCTTAGTATCTAATTGAGAGGCTAACTGTTGAGTTGGTATGGGAGCAATGTAATCCATTGTAGGCATCGTCATACCTACCTGAGCTTTCTTCACCTTAGCTCCTCTCATGGCCTTTTTGAAAGCTGCACCATGTACTTTCATAAAAGAATCTTCATCAGGAAACATCTTATAGAAAGAATCAATGTCCTTAGCTCCTGAGAGTTTTAATATTGTATCTATTGTTGTGCTCATAGCTCTTTGTATTTATTCAACCACCCATTATCCTCTGTAAAGGTACGCAATTGCTTTGATTTTTTTATGTTACCTCCATCTTCATAATTTATCATTGGATTACTCCAGTCCCTATTTAATCTACCCTTATTTAATGAGCTTTTTATTAACTCTGGATGGGGGTATAATGATCTTAGATTTACGGATGATGATGGAGGTATAATTATTTCAGGCCAATTCATACCAACACCTTTAGTGCTTGTCGCACTATATATGGCATCTACCTGTTTATCTTTAATAAACTTATTCCATATCTCTCTATTCTTACCAACTCCAAATGCAGTTGGATTACCTTCATATGATAATCCTCCTTTATCTTTTCTTACAATAGGTTTACTTATCTTCTTTAATAAATTATCTACCTCTATTTGCGGAGAAGTAAATCTAACAGTTGGCTTCTTAAAATCTCTAATATCATTTATTATTACCTTCTTTTCTATTCCACTATGTATAAATGGCTCTTGCAACAATCCATAATCCTGAGAAGGAATATCCGCAAAATAAGTACCCTCCCCTAACCATCCTGGATTAATCCTTTCTTCTGTTGGATAGTTTGGATTATATTCTGTCATTGGTCTGTTTGTAGAATGATATAAAACACCCTTTGCTCCTGATTCATTATAAGATTTCTGTATAAACTTAGATATATCTTCATTACTTAACATAGATACATCTTCTCCGAAATGATTTTTATAATAACTTCTAACAGAATTTATCATCTGAGGGCTTCTGAACTGCGGAGATATTTCATCAGAAAAAGTTCCTATATATTTCTGTATATTTTTTGCTAGAGGAGTTAAACTATTAGCAGAGGGTTCAGTTGATGCATAATAAAAATTATCATATAGATTAACATATGAAGGACGTTTATAATCATTTACTATGTGAGGAGAAGATACTTCATCGGATCTACTTGGATCAGCATAACCTATTTTAGATTTATTTCTCTTAAATTTCTCTATTCCATATATGTAGTCTCTGTCAAGACTTAATTGTGGAGGATTTTGTCCTCCTTTATATATTTTATGAGGGGAAAGAAGAGTCTCCTCTCCTGCATAATGATGATATGGTAAACTACCACTTGCAGGAGACATACTCTCTATAACTTGTTTATCTATTAATGCTTCTTTACTAGGAGCACCATATAACTTAGGATCTACCTCAATTAGTTTTTTATTCAATCTTCTAAACATTTTCATATTCCCTGACTGTAAATCTACAATATCAGGAAAAGAATATGTTTGTGAAGGATGAGTTTTACCATATGATATAGATAAAGGATTAGCAGATACAGGTTTATTAGTACTAAGTTCAAGTACATATTGTCCTTTTTTAGGAAAACTCTTAGTTACTGTTAATCCTTTTTCTTTTAATGTTGGGGTGATTAATCCTTTCTCTCTTATCGCTTTAGATATCTGCCCCTCAGTAAGTCTTCTGTAATATTTATTAGGTAGATTAGCTCCAGGTAAAATATTCATTAATCCTGTATCAGGATCGCTATGTCCTGTTAAATAAGATACGACAGGTTCTACAATATCTGTTATAGGAAAGTCTTTAAATAATTGAGGCTTGTGTTCCTGATAGCCAGAATATACTTTATCATTAAATCTCTGTAACCAATTCCTATCATCACTTCTAATACTTGCCCCTTCCTGAGCTATAGGAAGCTCTGTAACAGACCCTCCTTCAAACTCATGTTCTTCTCCAGGAAACATTATTTTAAGCTCTCCTGTGTCACTCATAGCAAGTATAGGGAAAGGAACTTGATCCATTGATATAGAAGTTGTAGGACGATTGGAGACTATTTGTACAGGCTTTCCATAATTCTCTTGATTGCGATAACCTTCATTATCTTGAATAGGAAATATACCCTGTGTAGAGGGTTGTTCAGCAATTGATTGTAACACTTCAGGGACATATTGATTCTCTATATTATAATTAATAGGAGCTTCAACAGGAGGAAGGGTTTTAACAGGAATTCTGTTAGCTCTCCATTCCATTCTTGTTTTTGC
>JAKPKF010000198.1 GCA_029553845.1 bacterium
GTGGTAGTGTAGATATATATGTAGAGGATAAGACTACCCTCAAAGGAGCAGTAATAGCATCAGATATAGACAAATTAAAGCTTGACACAGGTAGTTTAGAGTATAGAAATATAAAGGACAGGGACAGAGGGAGTAACTTTGGCGGAGGCGGCAATATCAGCGGCGGAGCTGCACCAAAGAGTAATTCACAGAGCCTAAGCGTAAGCTACGGATTTACAGATAAGAGGCAGACCAACTTTGCCACAATAGGTGAAGGTACAATAACAGTCAGGGATGGGAAAACAGATCTTAGTAAACTGAACAGAGACACAACACTATCCCAGTATAGTACAAAGGATGGAGGCCTGCAGGGTGGATTTACATTGGACAGTACAACGGTGGATCTTGTAGCAGATATAGTGGATGCTCCATCAAAGGCATATGAAAGCAGGAAGAAGCAGGTGCTGGATGGATTAAGAGATGCTAAGGATACATCAGTATTGATATATAAAGAGGCAGGGGTAGTTGTTGAGAAAACAGGGAACCTGTTAGATGATAAAGGGTTTCGAACTAACAATGAGATTAAAATAGACGGATTACAGTTAAAACTAAGTGCATATGAAGGGCAAATCGCCAATTCAAAAGTAGATTCGACAAACGGAAAATTTCAGATTGTATTTAATAGTTCTGAACAAGCAGTAGATTATATTCTAACAAAAAAACAACTCGGTATTCCAATTACAGAAAATGATGCAGCGCTATTATCGCAGACTTTGTGGCAGAATCCAAAAGATGGCCAGCTTGCAAGGGAATTTAAAGAATATGCATTAAACAATGCAGAATCATTTCAGGATTTGGGGATCTATATTAATGAAAAAACAGCCGGGGTCTTCGTTGATAGAGTTGTAAGAAATACATGTTTTATTAATGTTATATATATGAATACTGTTTTATCTGCCTCGCCAGATATAATAGACAGCATCCCGAAATCATATGGTGATATGTATCTTACTGCGTATGCAAATGGATTATTACAGAAAGATGGGATAAATATTAGAGGCAGTGTAAATGATCTGGAAGTTGTTCAGAATTTTGCAAATACAATAACCGGAGGCAATAATTATACAGTATCTGGTGCGACTACATATGGCGGGGAGCTATC
>JAKPKF010000202.1 GCA_029553845.1 bacterium
TTTGACGGTCTGAACAAAAAGGGAATAAAGTTTTATAATTCCCTAAAGACTGAAAAACAAAAAATTGATTTTCTCAAGAATCCGAAAATTGAACACCTGACAAGCTCTAAGAAAGGGATTGTTAGGTTCAATAAAATCTAACGACAACAAACAAAAGAGCCGTTCCTAGAATTATCAGGAACGGTTTTTTTGTTTTTTCTAACATGATGGAAAATCAATTTTCAAATAGGAAAAAATCAATTGTGGAAAATCATAAAAAAATTGACAAAAAATCATGGCCCAACGGATTTGAGATGTGTCAAAATGACACAGCCTGGTTTCCAGAGTTCTTTTTTTTTCTTCCCAGATTTAAAAAGGGTTTGATATCCACTATAGGGAGTTGCCCTCATATCTAAGTATATTATCCACTTTTGTTCCTGTTCCTATATGATAAAGAATCTTTTGCCGTAGCTTGACTTTCCACTGATTATAGCCGATAATACTATTACAGAAAGGGAGGGACTAAAAATGAAAACAATAACGAGTTTGGTAGTAATGATGTTAGTAATGAGTAGTACGGTTTTTGGACAAACGATAGATGTAGAGAAGTTAGCCAACGCTATTTATTTAGCTGAAGGAGGCAGTCGGGCTGTAAAGCCTTATGGTATCCTAAAGGATTATTGTAAGAAAGGCGACCCTGATGGACAGTGCCGAAAGGGCTGTATTCAGACTATTAATAAACGATATAAGATGTGGGACAAACAGGGAGACTTTATTTCTTATCTATCAAAGAGTTATTGCCCGATAGGGGCTGAGAATGACCCTAAAGGATTGAATAAAAACTGGGTAAAGAATGTGAGTCACTTCTACAACAAGGAGGTGTAAAATGGGGCGGATAAAGGAACTGGCTATTGACCAACTCAATCAAGAAAGACAGTATAATGTAACAGTACTGGGGGAGTTTAGGTTCAGTTCGGAACATGAGAGTTCTGCTTTTCGGGGTAGACTCCTAGAGTTTATCCAGCACGAAAAGAATATCTATATCCTTGAGGAAGATATGGATATTACAATGAGAACCCGCGAATATAAAAAGAGTTACGGAAACATTGTGGAGGTGCCTTCAAAACAAACTATGATGAGAATTTAAGAGATTAAGCGGAGATTAGTGGTATTATTCTCCGCTTTTTCTTTGTCTACAAGAATCTCCAGACTTTCGTCTGGATTTGATATGCGTTTTTATGATTGCCTCTCATATTTCTCTTGATTATTCCACATATTATTATTCTTCATATTTAAGTCTTTTCCAGAATAACGTGTATTATATCATAATTATGCTCATTTGTCAAGAACTATTTACTGGATAATAAAAAAATAGTTACTAGGAGAAAATCACATAAAAAAACTAGTTTGTATAGTGCGAATAATTAAAAATAAAATATGATAAAAAGTTATATTAGTGGTAAAAAACAGAGAAAAACCCTAAAATACCCACTTTTTAATAGAAAAATGGTTAATGGAGAGAGATAATAATAACCTATTAAATAGTAGTAGTATATATCCAGAACTCCGATGGATTTCATATCTGGAGAGACGTTTTGCCCTGTTGTATAGGAGAGAAACCAATTGTTTTTCTGGTCTATATATTGATGTATGTTTACCTAAAATCAACCTATAATACTCTTAATAATAACCTACTTCTGTATAGCTGGAGGATTATTTCTTTAGGATATATACTACGGATTCTTTTAACTATCTTATGGAAGTACTTGACACGAAAGAGTGGTTATTATAGAATGTGTCATTACGATACACTTAACGATAACCTTTACGATAAGGAGAAGGGGAAAATGGGTAGACAGGACAATGATAATAGTATTCAGGAAGCGGAAGAAGCGATTGTTTTAGATAAGGTGTACTGTGGGAAATGTTTGTCGGTATTAAGTAGTTCTGAACTGGACGAGAATAGGTGTGGTAGCTGTAAGAGGGTTCTGTTTAAGTAAACAAACAAAAAATGGGGGAGGGTACTAAGATGGTAGCTTTTAATGACAGAAACGAACAAAGTTCGACGGATAGGGCGATGGAGAAGATACACGAAGAAATTAAGGAATTGGGAACGGAACGTATGGAACAGATAGTGAATTCTGTTCTGGTTCTTGTTCAGGAACAGATTGAAAGTGCTCAGGGATACTTTCACGACGAACTACAAACGGAGATGATTGATGGAATGGACGCTGAGACGCTGAATGACTTGATATGGGGGGTACAGGAGGAGTTTTTTGGAATCTAGATAAAATAAGGAGAAACGAAAATGGAAACACGAAGTTTTAGAGTAAGAGAGGACAGTAAGGGTCAACTTTGGATTGAAACGAAGGACGAGAAATTGGTTCTTCATGTGGTTAATCTTGATTTAACAAAAAGATTGACTATATGGGATAATACGGACGGAGGGAAAACTGCTCTTCGGACACTAAATTTAAAAGGCAATAGAGAATTTTAACGAACCACTAACTGAAAGGATAGCTATATGTTCACTCAGACAAAGCACAATCTCTCTTACGGAGAGGTAACGTTGGACTACGAGGCGTTGAAGAAGATAGTGGAGGCTTCGGTTTACTCTACTACGGTGAAGATGGAGGAGAAGCTACAGACGATTCAAAGGGCAATCTCTCTCAAGAATAAGGATATCCTCCTCTCTCTTGAAGCGGAGAGGGTGGAGAATTTGATTTGGTGGCTTCAGGTAGGAGCGGAGACAGTCGAAGCCTTACGAGGAATGGAGACGAGAGGGGAAGTAAGGTGGGTAAATTTACCTAAAAGAAAGGACGATAAGAATGGATAAAAACGAACAGCTGGCTATATATGCTCAAAGAATTATGAATTTGGAAAAGTCTCTAAGGAGATGTATTGCTACATTAGGATATATTCTTCCTTATCATGAGAAGTTAGATTTGAGGAATGGAGTTAAAGAATCGGTAACAACATGCACAATCAAAATAGAGGTTTCCAAAAGAAACCTAGTTACTATATCTTGACAAAAGAAGTGCCTTGAGTATAATAGGATTGTAACAAATTGACACACTCTAACTACAATAACCAAAAGGAGATACAAACATGAGTTCCAAAGGGCTAATCGAAATCACCGAGTATAAAGGTAATCCAATCATCAGTCTCAAGAGTTCTGAGGACGATAAGTTTCCATTTTCCTTCGGACTAACGAAAGCGAAGAAGATATTGGCTAACGTAAAAGCTATCAAGGACTTCGTTTCCTCCAACGAAGCTGAAGTGTAACTATGAATCCTAATCTTATTCCAGCAATGATTTTTTTCATTATTGGAGTATTTCTTCTACTGAAAGAAATTTAAAAAAGGAGGAAAAATGTGCGAAGGAAACTGTAAGTGCAAGAGAATGAAAGACGAGGGACTGGAGACTCAGCAGAGGGAGACTCAACTCATCAATGAAGCTCTCGAACGCATTCAGTCTCTCCCTATCTATATCCATCAGTCGGGGGCAATCTATGTTCGTTCAGAGTTTGATAAACAGGTGTTGTTGGAGTTGATTCATGGAAGGAGGACGGCTTGAGAGACTATTGGCTCCCTTCGAAGAAGTATCAATTAACGGAGTGGCTCTCTACTCATTTCAAGCGACCTAAAAAATACTTTGAAAGGTGGTCGAAGAAGAGATGTTACGCTGTCTATTTTAAGGCACAAGAATCCTGTAGACAGGGGGAAGTGGTAGGAGTATAATTTTGACAGTAGTAAACAAACAACAACACAACCGAAAGGGAAAACCAGTATGACAAACATTATTGTAGTCGAATCTAAGAACATTAAGAACAATGGGATGAGGGCGGTGAATGATGCTATGAGGGAAGGACTTCGGGTAACTAAGCCTTTTAGAGTTCACCGTAAACGAGTGAAGGGCAGTGAGTTCTTCGTTTTTGAACAGACACTACAGAACTAAAAGTTGCCCGTAAGAAGAATGGAAGAAAGGGACGAGCCGTTGGGCGTTGACTCCCTTTCTTCTATTTCTCTAACTAAGGTCTTGATAACCATTAAGCTATCAGTATAATAGACCTATCTTCAAACAGTTTCACAACCGAAAGGAACAGATATGGGAGTTTTAGTCAGAGGCAAAATGAAACGATACAAAACAAAAACCGAAGAACAAGTCACCATCGCTATCGACGGAAAAGTGATTAGGGGAATGGAGGAGGAGGCACATAAGGAGTGGGTTCCGAAGAAAACAATCGAACTCTACGAAGGCTTTAAGCCAAAAGTCAAAGAAACCATTCACAAAGACGGTTCTATCTCTATCGAGTTAGTCGGCTCTTCCAAACTCACTCAACTCGACAAAGAGTCCATCGCTCGTATCATCACCAAGTCAGGAAAGATTCCCGATATGAACAAGCCTAGAGGGTATTGGGGCTTCAAGTATTTCAAGGGAAGGGGAGATGGCTCTGGATTTGAGAATATGCTTGAGCCTAAGCCCGAACCCGAAACCTTTAAGTTGCCTACATATACGAAGGGCGACACAATCTCCATTCGCGGGGTCGATTATATCATTCAAAGTAAAAGTTCCACAGATGTAAAACTAAAGAGTCAGAGTGGACTTAGGAGTAAACTTAAAGTCAAAGGATTGAATAAACTAATCAAGAGTGGAAAAGCGTACAAACTGATTAAGTAAAAGGAGAAAGAAGATGCTTATAACAAACTATGTAGCCGAAGATGGAACAGAGATTGTAATAAATGAGTGGTATGACTTTAAAAAAGTTTGTAAGTATATAAGCGATAAGTGGGAAGTAGAGATGACGGATGGAGATTTAGGTCTTACAATTGTGAAAGGGATTGTTTATCAAGAATCTCAAGTTCCTCGTCGCTTTTATCTTCTTCATAACAATCCGTCTAAATCTGGAGGATATCCTAGGTTCGCTCCTGAGGGATTCATGAGAAAATATAATAAATCGTATTCGTGGATTTTAATGGATGAAGCCCTAAAAATCAAAGTGTTGGATTTTGGTACACCTCCTATGACAGAAACAGAAAAGTTTAAGAAAGAGGTGGAGACTATGATTAATGCTTCTCCCTCCGACCCTCGTTTATTCTTCCATGAAATTGAGGACAAAAGAAATAGTCTCCTCTCGGCACTAGCCGATAGAATGTCAAAAGATTTACAGGCTTTTGAGAACCTGCTAATGACGAAGGATTTTGAAGAAGAACGAGGAGAGCCTTGGGTTCGAAATGGAGCGATAACGTGGAAATTCGGAAGGCTAGGGTGGGAGATGACAGCTACACCTCCTCAGTTACAGAAATTACAAGGATGGTTAAAAGATAAGAACTATAAAACAATGAAGGATATTATCAAAGAAACAGTGAAAGTATTACAATGGAGGCAAGAAAATGACAGAATTAGAACGGAACATTTCTAAAGCCCACCTCATCAATCGTATCAAAAGTTATAAGAGTCTGGGAAAGAGTGATACGGTGGCTTGCTGTTTAACGGCTAATGAACACAATATGAAACGAGAGGACTTGGAGACGCTGTGGATTGAGTATCAAGAGTTGTGGGAAGGCGAGAGACTATAAGATTTCTTTTGACAAAACGAAGTGCTCCTTGTAGTATAGAGGGGTAGTTAAGTATCAACCCTATATCGGAGGTAGAAAGATGCCCGAAGAGACACAAGATGTTCAATTAGTAGAGTGTCATTGTTGTGGAATAGACGTGAGAGAGGAAAGTGCGAAAGCGGTTGAAGGGGAATATGTTTGTGAACTCTGCTACCCGATTAAAACGGTAGAGTGCTTTGAGTGTAGTGAGCGTGTTCTAATTATTAATACTGAAAGAATAGCTAATGGGAAAAGAGTCTGCAAAGACTGTATTGACGAAAACTATACTCTCTGTAGACACTGCGAGGAATACTATCACAATGACGAGATTCTCTATGTGGAGAGTTGCGATGTTAGTGTTTGCGATAACTGTTACGGAGACAGATACGGAACTTGTGAGTGTGGTTATCAGGACGACCAAAGCAATTTAGTTTATTTTGACGGAAGGTATTATTGCGACAGATGTAGGAGTGAGTATTTAGTGATATGCTATCACTGTAATGAATATGAGAATGCAGAGGATTGCTACATGGATGAACATTCGGGGAATTATTATTGCCGTAGATGTTACGATAGGGGCTATCATCAATCCAATGAGTCTCTACACGATTATAATTACCAGCCCGACCTAAAGTTCCATCACCATCCTCTTGAGAACGACAGAAAGAGTAATAAACTATACATGGGTTTTGAATTGGAAGTAGAAGTCGAAACCCGAACTCAGTCCATCGACGACATTGTTAAATTAGTAGAAGACCACATGAAATCAGAAGGTAAAGAAAAGAAACTTTACTTCAAACGGGATGGTTCCCTGACCAACGGATTTGAAATTGTTTCTCATCCTATGACCTTACGATGGATTAAGAAGGAGTTGAAACTGAATAAGGTTTTGGATATCCTAAGAAATAAGAAGGTATCTAGCTATGAGAAAGGTACTTGTGGTTTTCATGTCCACCTCGCTAAGAACTTCTTTGAGGGTACGGAGGTGGATAAATTACGATTATTCATCAACAATAACTATCAAGCCATATATGATTTCTCTAAACGAAAGACTACAGGAGGCCATTACTTCAAAAAAGAGGAATATGATTTAAATGCTTTCAAGAGATGTTTCAATCAAGAAGGAAGGTATTGGGCTTATAACCTGAATACTCATAAGGAAACAGTCGAGATACGCATCTTCCGAGGAACTCTATCATATAAGAGACTTATAGCTTCTATGGAATTATGCGACGCTATGGCTCATTATATTAAGGGAATCTCCTTCATGAAAGCAGGGAATCCTAAGGACTCGTGGAAGGATTTCTTAGCTTGGTGTAAGAGGGAGAATAGGTATCACAAGTTTCTTATGCACATTCAATATCAACCATCAAAACAAACAACAGTTTAAGTTTAAAACAACCACAATAGAGAGGAAATAAAATAAGATGTGTATTATTATCTGTAAGCCAACAGGCGTAGCGTTACCGAAGGATGAGTGGATTACAAACTCGGAGTCAAATAACGGAGATGGAATTGGAATCTGTCTCAAGAAAGCTGGAGGAAAAAGAGTATTTATTAAGAAAGATTTTAAGAACGGATTAGAAACGATAGCGTGGATTAAGGCGAATGTGGTTCCCGAAGATGAACTGATTGTTCATTTTAGGTTGGCTACAAGCGGTAAGAAGGACGAAGGCAACCGCCATCCTTTCCCTATTACTCTGAATAAGAAGTTGATGAGGAAGGTGGAGGTTACTTGTAAGAGAGCCGTAGCCCATAACGGCGTTATGACACAGTATAGTGGTCATAAAAAGTACAGTGATACTCAGAAATTTACGATGGATATGTTAGCTAGACCCGCCATTAGAGAGAATTTGTGGGATGAGGGAATACAATGTCTATTGAAGGAGTATATCGGAACGGATAAGTTGGCTATCCTTGATTATGAAAAAGGATTGTTGCTTATCGGGGATTTTGAAAAAGACGAAGGCTGTTATTTTTCGAATGATGGATATAAGAGGGTGAGATTTACAGGAACAGTAGGTTTTTGCTCTAGAACTGAATATCTTGTGAATCGTAGACCTTATCATACTCGATATTATCAGAATGGATTTTATCATGATGAATATGGATATAACAGAGACGCTTGGGAAACTCCTGTTAGGAATGAAGTAGAGGACACTAAAATAGAAGTAGAAAGAACAAGTATAATGGAAGCGTGTGACTCCTGTGGAGGATGGAGTCATGTTAAGATGTGTAGTTTAGAAGATAATAATGTAATGTATCTATGTAAGAAGTGCCGTAAGATAGTGAGGCGACATGGTGTCGAAGGTCTTTCTAATCAATCAGAGAGAATATGGAGGAGGTGTGATGCGTGTAATGAATTCTATCCGCCTACTGAATTGAGGAAAGACGGAGAGAATGAGTATTGCGAGGGGTGTGTAATGAATTTGAAAGAGTATGCCAAGCCTGATATTGATAAGGGGTTAAAATAAATCATTCAGGAGCCATCTTAATCATGTCTACCATATCTAAAGAAGATTTTTACAACTTAGACCATACTGATAGGAGAAAAATTGTTCATAAACAAATCTGTCCTTATTGTAACGGTCGTATAGTATGTATTCCAATCACGGAATATAACTACAAACTAGAATGTGAGGATTGCGAAGAAATCTTTGAGGAGGAATAATGATAAGAGAAATAAGATGGTGGATAGGTTTGTTGATAGCTAAATATAAGGATAGGAGAAGTGGAAGTATTGTTAATTTCTTTGAATCTGAATATCGTTTCAGAAACAGTCCATTTTAAAAAGGAGATAAAAAAATGTTTGTGATTCCATCATCGGTAGACAAAGAACTTCATGTAAAGATTTGGCAGGAAAGAGGAGCAGTAGAAGAAGGAGCTTTAATACAGATTGATAACTTGAGGAGATTGCCTTTCGCTTATCATCATGTAGCTATTATGCCTGATGTTCATCAGGGATATGGAATGTGTATCGGAGGGGTGTTAGCTACTCAGGGAGTAGTAATTCCTAACGCTGTAGGAGTTGATATAGGGTGCGGAATGTGTGCGGTTAAGACTTCTCTGAAGGCTTCTCAATTAGATACTGATACTTTGAAAAAGATTATGGGGTTAATTCGTGAGAAGGTTCCTGTTGGATTTGAGCATCAGAAAGAACCTCAAGATGAAAGTTTGATGCCTATTTTAGAAGGAGGCCAACTCGATTCTGAATCTTGGCCAGTTATTAGTAATGAATATTTTTCAGCTAGAAAACAATTAGGAACCTTGGGCGGTGGTAATCACTTCATCGAGATTCAAAAAGATGGTGAAGATAATGTTTGGATTATGATTCATTCAGGGTCTAGGAATCTAGGAAAGAAAGTCGCTGATTATTACAATGATATAGCTAAGAAATTAAATCAGAGGTGGTTTTCTTCAGTTCCTAAAGAGTGGGATTTAGCGTTTCTCCCTATTGAAACAAGAGAAGCTCAAGACTATCTAGTGGAAATGAATTATTGCGTTGAGTTCGCTTTAGCTAATCGTAAGCTAATGATGCAGAATATTGTCGATTCTTTCATTCCTACATTCGGTTCTATGGGATGGGAGATTGAACCTTATATCAATATCGCTCATAACTACGCCCGATATGAACATCACTTCGGCAAAGATGTTCTTGTTCATAGGAAGGGAGCTACGAGTGCGAAACTAGGAGAGATAGGGATTATTCCTGGGTCACAGGGAAGTAAAAGCTATATCGTTAGAGGACTAGGAAATCCTGAATCTTTTATGTCATGTTCTCATGGAGCGGGAAGGAAGATGGGAAGGAAACAGGCTTCTAGGGAACTGAAACTTGAAGATGAAATCAAGCGTCTTGACGACCAAGGAATCATTCACGGAATTAGAACAGAGAAGGACTTAGATGAAGCTACAGGAGCATATAAGGATATTACCGAAGTGATGATAAATCAAAGGGACTTAGTAGAAATCGTAACTGAACTTACTCCAATGGCAGTAATCAAGGGGTGATTAAATGAAATGTCAACATTGCGGAAAAGATTTTAATAGAAACGAAGTTGTATATGATGGACATTATTCTCTTTGTCCTCATTGTAAAAAAAGGATATAACTATGACTGTTATTGAAAGAGAAGGAGAGTGGATAAATTTTTACTGGAATGCTGAGAGTCAGATAAAGAAGGCGTTGTGGTATGGATTTGAAATTGCTAAAGAGCCTCATTTTGAAAGCTACTCTAAAATAGGACTATATCTGTGTCGTTTTGATACAAGAAATGTTTGTAGTTTACCTAATGTTAGTCTTATTAGAGATGGATATAAGTTCATTAAAAGAGTAGGAAAAAATGAACCCTAATTCTAGAACAATTATCACAGATAAAGATCAAATACTAAAAATAATAAAAAAAAGGAGAAATAAAAGACGCTTTAGAGTGTTTCACACGAAGGGAATAAAATGTGTACAGTGCGGAGTAGAGATAAATAAAATACTGTTTTGGACTGACCCTTATGGAAATCAATCGGTAGATTTTATACATGAGTTTCCTGATAAGTCTTTTGTCTTTATGACCGTTGACCATATCTATCCCCTTAGTTTAGGCGGAGTTCGGAGTATTGAAAATGAACAGCCTATGTGTAGTAAATGTAATAATCTAAAAGGTAATCAACCACAACTTCTAGTCGAAAAAGACTTGACAAACTAGTAGAAGTATGATAGAATACACTATCTAAAGGAGACTATATGAAACCTTATATTGTTTTGGCTCATGTGTCGGAAACGGAAATTGACAGGAGAGATTTAGAAAACATCGAAGACCAATCTTTCAAAACTTTAGAGGATTTACAGAATGAATTAAAAACTACAAATTTTGAGATTTATACTTTATCGGAGTTTATGGATTTATGGAATAACGAGGAGGTTACACCTGAACAGAATTGGATTGGTTATATTAACCTAGAGGAGGAAATCTAATGAAAGTAGAAATCGAATTTATCGGAGGAGATAAGGACAGTTTTTCTTGTGTAGCTATTGAAGTGTTGCCTATGAGAAATGAGGTGGCTTTAATTCATCGTTATAAAGATGATGAAAATGATGAGACGCTGATTGGACTTTCAGAGATTAAGGAGATGTTTGTAGCATGAAAAAAGAACTAAGAAACTATACTCTAAATTTAGAAATGGACATTAAAGCTCTGTCTCCTTCTCAAGCCTTTGAAAAATTTGAAGGCTTATTGAGAAATGGAAATTGGAGACAGGACGATATTTGTATAGTATATGAGGATAATTTGAAGGGATTGTCTTTTAGCCCTTCTAAAAAGAAAGGATAAAGCCTATCAATTTTCTACAATCCATATTTTCTTCAAGACCTTCTTTTGAAGATTCTATTTTTAGTAAATTAAAAACTGAGATAAACGTTAGTGGAGGTTCTAGACCTTCTTCTTTTGACGAGTATGTAGGACAAGAAAAAGCTAAGAGCATTCTAACTAGATTTATTTCTTCTTCATTCAAAAGGAATACTACTTTTCCTCATACTCTGATTAACGGAGGAGCTGGGATGGGGAAAACTACGTTGGTAAATATAGTAGCTAAACAGTTAGCCATTCCTATGAAAGAAATCATAGGAGAGACAGAAGCCGATAAAGTATTAGAGATTGTGATGGATTTGAAGGGTGGAATTTTATTCATTGATGAAGTTCACGCTCTAAAGACGGAGACGATGGAGAAGCTTTACTCTATCATGGAAGACTTTAAATATGAGGGAGAGTCTATTCCTGAGTTTACTCTTTTTGGAGCTACAACTGAGATGGGAGAGCTAATTAAGAGAGCTAAACCCTTCTATGACCGCTTTAAAATTATCATTGAGTTAGAAAACTACTCTATATCGGAAATGAAACAAATGGCTAGAGGATATAGAGATAGGAAATATCCTTCTGATTCTTTAGATGAAAAAGCTGTCAATATACTAGCTAAGAACTGCAAGCTAACGCCTAGAGCCTTAATCCGTCTTATTGATACGGCTATTTGTTTTGATGGGGATATTAAAGCTACATTAAAATCTTTTAATATTATTCATAACGGCTTTACTAGTAAGGACTTGCAGATATTAAAATATCTAGCTAATAACAAAAAAGGAACAGGACTACAGGGATTGACAGCATACTTAAATACTTCTCAACAGAACTATCTTTATGAAAGTGAGCCTTATCTAATTCAAAATGAGTTAATTCTAAGAAATCCTAGGGGTAGAGTTATTACTGAAAAAGGAATGAGACTTGTTAAACAATTGGAGAAAATGAAATGAAAAAGATTGTAGTAACGGTTTATGATTATCAAAAAATAATGGACTCTGTTATTAGTAAGAAGAAAAGTGTATCAGATACTCTTTATTGATAGAACCTCGTATAGATTGTCGGGAGGCGGCAGAAGAGGGGATGAGATAGCTCAGTGGCTCCAAGACCATCCTGAGGTTAAAGAATATGTTATTGTAGATGATGAAACTTTTGACATGAATAAAGACCAACAATCCCATATTGTTAAAGTAGACGGAGAAGAAGGTTTATCATTTAAAAACTATTGTAAAATACATAAAAAATTAGGTATCAGTACAAAAGAGGTATTCAAAAATGCAGAAATATAATGAAATAGACGATTTTTGGAAATCAAAAGTCGAAATCAAAGACAACCCTAATGTAGCTAGGATAAACGGAGTACATTATTTTATAGGAGACGAGAACGAGAAGGGGACGAATTCGTTTCGTGGATTTGATGGTAAAAAATTCAAGATAAAATTTAACGACGGTAGAGAGGTAGAAACAACAAACTTGTGGTATAATGGTAAGATTCCTAAAGAATATGAGAAAGATTTACCCGATAACGCTATTTTTATAGAGGAAGACATGAGAGAGCGGTGCGAGAAGGAAGCGAGGGAGATTGCAAAACAAACGCAGTTGCGATGTGATTCTTTAGAGCTTGAATCTGAGGTTGAAAAAGAACTGACAGATTTTATCACCACCGCCCTTCTGAAGCGGGAGAAGGAGATTGAGGAGTTGAAGCAAGCGAATAAGAACGCAAATGCTTTGATTGCAGACCAAGCGGATGAGAGTCAGAGGATTGTTGATAAACTCCAGACCCGTCTATCCACTCTTGAGGCTGAAGCTAGAAACCTCGCAGGAGAAATAACCGACAAGGATGACAAGATTCTATCTCTCCTGAAGGCTTCTGAAGGCATGGAGAAGGCGTTGGAGGATTTGCGGAAAGAGTTTGCATTGAACGAGAACGAAAATCGGTGGTCGCTTACGACAATCAATCTTGCACTCGCTGACTTCAGGGCTGTGAAGGAGACGAAATGAAACTGATTCTTGGGGATTGTTTGGAGAAGATGAAAGAGATTCCAGACAAAAGTATTGATATGATACTTTGTGATTTGCCTTATGGAATAACCGCTTGCAAGTGGGATTCCATAATCCCATTTGAGCCTCTTTGGGAACAGTATAAAAGAGTAACAAAATCAAATGCCGCAATAGTTCTTACAGCAAGCCAGCCATTTACCTCCTTTTTAGTTACGAGCAATCCAAAAATGTTTAAGCATGAATGGATATGGATTAAGAATAAGGGGAGTAATTTTGCTAATACAGTCAGAGAGCCATTTAAAGAGCACGAAAGCGTATTGGTTTTCTCCAAAGGGGGTTGGACATACAACAAGCAGATGCAGGAACGGACGGGTGCTGGATTAAGCAGGGTTCAGTATCAATTTCATCTTGAAAGCAAAACTGAAAATTATAGAGAGTTTAAAGGGCGTGGAAATGTTGTTATGCCAGAGCTAAGAGTTCCATCATCTTGGCAAAAGTTCAATACTGAGACTGGACTTCATCCAACACAAAAGCCAGTAGCACTCTTTGAGTATCTGATTAAGACCTACACAAACGAGGGTGAAACTGTTCTTGATAATTGCATGGGGTCTGGAACAACTGGAGTAGCTTGTAAGCGTTTAGGGAGGAACTTTATCGGTATTGAGAAGGACGAGAACTATTTCAAGATAGCCGAAGAAAGAATAGCATCAGCTGACTTCAGGGCTGTGAAGGAACACAACGAGATTAAAGGGGGTGGGAAATGAAATGGATTCGCTTGCAGGATAAAGAGCCTCCTAAGGAAACGAAACTCTGGGGCTACGATGTTTTTTATGACAAGGTTCACTTGTGCGAATGGGATGGGAACCATAAACGTGATGATGGGATGGCGTTTATCGACTCTCTGACTGAATCTGGTGATGATTATGCGATTGAGTTCTGGATGATTGCTGAAATTCCATTAGAACCGAACTGTGATTTTGAACCAACGCCACGAGAGGGGTGAGGGGAAATGAGTGACTGTGAGATTCATATTTTAGTTTGGATAATGATTGGGATGGTTATTGGATTTCAAATGGGATGGCTTGGAGGGAGGGCTTCAAAATGACTCCACGTTTTAAGGAAAAACTAGGAGAATATATGAGGAGAATTTCTGATGACCGATGAACTCCACAGTGAAAAGAATATCGCATTAGCCTCTCTAAAAAGAAGCTCTGAGTTTCTCAAGAAGTGGTTAGACCGACAAGCGAAGTTTGCAACAGATGTTTCTCCTTGGGAGCCACTATTTAATCAAATTATAAGAGATGTGGAGGTATTAAATGCAAGTGAACTCCGTAGGATAAGACCAGGAGAGCCTTGCTCGCACCCAGGGTGTATGTCACACAAGTCCCATCCCTGTGAAGGATGCGGAAGACAATGGGGAGATGTGGACAGAGATTAAGATTGTAGCTGATTATTGTTTATCTAAAGGAGATAAGAATGAGTAGACAGTTTATTAGTGCTGATTATCATTTAGGACACGGAAATATAATAAAATACTGCAATCGTCCGTTTAAATCCTTAGAAGAAATGAACGAGACTATTATAAGGAGACATAACGAGAGAATTAAGCCTGAAGATTTTTTCTTTCATAATGGAGATTTCTGTTTCAAGAATACTAATGAATCTAAAGGAGAAGGAGTTAGGAGTAAGGCTCAGGAGTGGAACTCTAGACTGAACGGAAATAAGATATTCATTAAGGGAAATCACGATAAGAATAACAGTATGCAGACTATTATAAAGTCATGTATTATAACCTTTGCAGGTAAGGATTATAATATGTGTCATAATCCTAATGACGCTGACTTTAGGTTTGAGATAAACCTAACGGGACACGTGCATCAGAATTGGAGATTTAAACGATATAATAGAACTAAATTAATTAATGTAGGAGTTGATGTATGGAACTTCTACCCTAGAACGATAGATGAGCTTTTAAATGAACTAAAGAAGTATGAGAAGAACAATAAACTAGAAGAATATCAACCCTACTATAGAGAGGAAGCATAATGTTTGAACGAGAGAAATATATTTTAGAAAAACTTATCTTAAAAGCTAATCTTGAAACACTTTTAAGAGGAGTTAATTATTTTATAGCTGGAGGGGCTTGTACTTCTGTATTTAGCGGAAGTCAGGTAAACGATTTAGATATTTATTTTTTTACAGAAAAAGACTGTGGACAAGCTCAGGACCAACTCGTAATTGACAGTTCTATTTTTAGAACTGAAAATGCATGGAGTTTTAAAAATAATGGAGTTAAAGTACAGTACATTTGTAAGTTAGTAGGAAGCGAATCCGAGATACTTAAGAACTTTGATTTTACAGTAAATGAGTGTGCTTATAATCCTAGAATAAAAGATTTTACTATGAATAAAGACTATTTTATATACGACCTATGTTCTAAAAGACTTAGGTATAATATTAACGGAAAGTATCCCATAGCTAGTTTATGGAGAGTTAATAAGTATATTAAAAAAGGGTTTTCTTTACCCGCTATTGAAAGTATAAAGCTGGCTTTAAGGATAAACGATTTAAACATAACAACTTACAAAGACCTGAAAGAGCAACTAGAAGGTATTGATACTCTGTTTCTCAAGGATTTAACTGATAAATTTCTAGAGAATCCAGATAAAGAATTTCAATTTAATGAAGCTTTAGAATTAATGAATAAAGTATTAGAAGAAAAACTAACTTTAATTGGAGATGAAGATGAAGATATTTAGATTAGATTATAGTTTTTATGATGATTCAATTTATTGTTTAATTCAACATGAGAAAGATAAAACTTATGAGGAGTTTTTATCTGACTTTAGTATCTGTTCAAAGAAAGCAGGAGAGGAAATAATCGTTAATAGAAAGAACCCTCAGATAATTGATTTGTTTTGGAACGCTTACAGTTACATGATAAGTGACTTTAATTATTCAGATTACAGACCTGATACTATTGCTTTTGAGGGAGAAATTCTTTGTCGTGATTTAGATAAAGATGGAAAGAATGAGGCTTTCTTAGACGAATTTGAAGGCTCTAAGATTAAAGAATGTTTAGGAGAAGATTTAGTTAATAGGCTCTGTAGATTAGATGAAGAAAAATACGAGGAAATGAACAAAAAATTAGAAGAAAACTCTAAAAAGGACTTGGCAGATGGTAAATAAAAACGTAGAATTTGATTATAACAATATTATATTTAAAGAAGCGGTAGCCTTCGCTGAAACCATAGCTACACGATATTATAGTTATTATAAAAATATCTTTCAATTAGAAGCTATTGAGTTAGACGATTTACTACAAGACGCTCGATTAGCTACTATTAAGGTCTATCAGACTTGGATGAAGAATCCGAGGAAGTTTAATCTAAAAGGAGGCGTTTCTGTAGCGGTAGGCTTTAATGAGATGAATAAACAAAGAAAAGCTATTGTTAATCGACACCTTCTAGATGATTTAACAGAAGAGTTAAAGAAGGTAGCGGTAAACGCTCTATCGCAGATTTCCTCTGAAGATAGAGACTTAATTATCTCTGATTTCTTAAAAGCTCATCCTTCTCCTAAAGAAAAAAAAGATCCCCTTCATAATCTTTATGATTTTGAAGAACAAAAAGAAATGAGCTATAAAAATATTTTTGAGAAGCTATATGGAGATGGAACAACTCAGACGAGTTCAGACGATTTTGAACATCTAATAGAGGATATTAGAGAGTGTACTAAGGATTTAAGGAAAAGAAAAACAGTAGCTAAAGTATTTAAATACTTCTTTGAAGAGGGATTAACTCTAGAACAAACAGGAAGAAAGATGAATTGTAGTAAACAGAGAGTGTGGGATTTAGTACAGGAGATTAAGAAAGCTGTAAACGAAAAAATCGACATTAACCAATATTCAAAGTATAACTAAGGAGAAGATAAATGAAAATTGATAAATCAGTATTTCAGAGTTTTTTAGAAGCCATTTTACTTAAAGGAGAACATCAGAATAAAGAGTGTATCTTATCAGTCAATAAAGAAGGTTTAGGAGCTATTCTTTTGTCGGCTGACGGAACTACGGCTATTAAAGCTTCTTTAAATGTTAGTCTTGATAAGGGAAGTGAGGAGTGGGGTATTGATAATCTTCCTCTTCTTGTAGAAGCCGTTAAGACTTTTAAAGAAGGAGAGCTTTCCGTAACTAAAAACAAGAATAAACTTGCGGTATCACAAGGAAAACAAAAGGCTACTTTAATTCTTAGAGATATTGAATATATTAAAAACGGAATTGAAGAAGCTAAACTGAATACCCTCAAGACTAAGGAGGCTGTTGGATTTGACTTAGAGTTGCCTCTGATTAAGGAGATTTCTTCTTTCCTTAACTCTTTTAAGAGTAAGGCTTTACGTATGGAGGGAGAGGGGAGTGAATTCAATATCTATATCGAAAGTAATGAGAATTCATTTGAAAAAAGCTACGATATAGGAGAGGGAATTGTGCTACCGAAATTCGTTGTATTAGTAGGTTCTCCTTTTATCGATATTATTAATTCTGTTAAATCTAAAATCAATATTAAAGCTACTACAGGAAAAGCGTTAGAATGTACGGTTTCTAATGATAATATGACTGTAGAATATTTTGTAGCTACTATGAGGGATTAAACAATTAATATGTCCAGTTGGCAGAACTGAGGGGGTAATATGAACGAAATTTTTACAGAGAAATACAGGCCAAAGAAGCTAGAAGATTTAGCTTTAAACGCTTCAGTTTTTGATACAATTAAGTCTTTAATCGCTTCGCCTTCTAATATTCAATCTCTTGTTTTTTATTCGTCACAACCAGGAACTGGTAAGACCTCAACGGCTAGGGTAATAGCTAAGGAATTAGGGGCTGATTTACTTGAGATGAATGCTTCGATGGACAGAGGAATTGATTTTGTTAGAGAAAGAATTAATCAGTTCGCTAGGTCTTTATCCTCTAAAGAAGGTATTAAAAGACTTGTTTTTATGGACGAAGCGGATGGAATTTCCCGTCCTGCTCAAGATAGCTTACGAAATCTTATGGAGACATGCTCAAGTAATTGCTTCTTTATCTTGAGTTGTAATGATATATCTAAAATCATTGAGCCGTTGCAATCACGATGTACTATTCTTAATTTTGAGAATCCTGATAGAATGAAGGTGATTTCTTATGTAGATTCTATCTCCTACAAAGAAAAAATAAATATATCAGACGTAGATTTAAACAACCTTGTTGAATTATATTATCCTGATATCAGAAGAATGGTTCTAGCTTTACAGAACTACGCTTTAGATAATACATCTTTTATTGATAATACTTCTGAATTTAATAATTTTCTTCTTTTAATGAAAACTAAAGATATTAATAAAATACAAGAAATAGTTTACGAAAAATCAATTAATCTATCCGACCTAAACAGATATATCTTTAGGAAGCTCTTTGAAAACGCCAGTAAATATACCCCTCAAAAACTATCAAAAATAGCTGAAAAACTAGCTGACTCTGAGAAGTATATGAATAACGGGTGCAATAAAGAAATAGTTTTTTTAAGTAATATTTTAGCTATTTTAGCTGAAAACTAAAACAGCCCTTTTAAGCCCTAGAATCGCTTATCTTTTTTCGGGAAGGGTAGGAGTAAGGGGTCATTGAAACTAAGCGTTTTTAGGTCATCTGCTATAGGCAAAAGGGTCAAAAACAGCCCTTTTTGAGGGTATTTTAAGATTTGCTCAAGATTTAAAACCCCTGTTTTCGGGGATATTAAAAAAGAGCCTATTTTACCCTACATTAAAAAGATTTAATAAAATAAGGGGTTGACTTTTTCGGGTTTTTGTATATTA
>JAKPKF010000213.1 GCA_029553845.1 bacterium
TATTTAGTAGACTAAGTGAGCCAGCAGGTTCTGAATATATAGTATTTAATGTCCTTACTGACGATAAATATTGGTCAGGTATGTTTACAATTTGTGCAATACTAGTATTTATAGGATTTAAACAGTATAGACTTCATCCTATATCCATGTCAGTATCATCAGGACTTTTATTGGTATGGGGAATTTTGACAGTTGGGGATATTATAACTAGTCCTGTAGATAATTTTCCTATTATAAGTGGTATTCTATCAATTGCACTTGGAATTGTGGCATTTTTTATGTCCCAAATTTGGAATGTAATTCTCTGGGATATAAAATATAACCATCACACATTAGCCGAAGCAGGGGCCCAGGTTATCTGGAAGGGATAAATAATGCCAAACTTAGAAACTATAAATGGTGTTCTAAGTTCAGCATTGGTAATACTAACTTCTATCGCTATTCAATTTAGAAATGCGAGTAAGGCACAACGTAGAGCACTAAAAGATTTAAGAGATCGTGATATAAAATGGGCTCTATATGTTCATGACCTTAGAGTTATGTATGCAGCGGACACTGGAAAAGAACCCCCTAATTTACCTGATAGCCTTTTATTCCAATATAGTACAGATACATAAATAAGTGTACCACCACTAATTCCTTGACAAGGTATACTAGTGGTGGTACACTTACGTTATGCGTGAATTTGACCTACGATGGAAGAAAAAGGCTATTTGCGCTATAAATGGACCTAGAGACGATATATTTTTCTCTGTTAGAGGTAGACCTCAGAAAAGACCTCTATATAAGGATTACTGTGAAGTTTGTCCAGTAATTGAAGAATGTCGTGCTATTGGAATACTTGAAGGACATTCTTTTGGCGTATGGGGAGGTCTTACTGCTTTAGAACTCAGAAATCTTCCATTTGGAATTCGTCAAACTCTATCTGATTGGGCTCAGAAAGCTCTAAATCCTCCAGAGAAAAACCTCCAAGTTCTTCGTTTTCAAAAGGATCAGATTCATCTGGAGTATCTGGAAGACTTTGATATACCTGAGTTTTCCCTTCTTGGATAGCTTTTTGAAGTTCTAAATAGATATATTCTAGAGTTGCTAGAAAATCAGCATCCACTGTCTGTGGAGGTTCGTACTCCTTCCATTTTTCTTCTAAAGATTTAGAGTATGCTTTCCTAGTATATTTCCAAGGCATTTTTGTCATAGCTGTGAAGGCTTTAGCACCACAGGAAGTTGAACAATATGCTACACCATGATAGTTAGTAGCAAATTGTTTTCCACAATGGTCGCATGTTTTAAACAATGCGACTCTAGACCATTTCTTCAGAAAGGTAGCGTTGCTATTTGCCTGCCAGTAGACTTTTTCAGAGATAAAATCTAAATCTCTATAGTCTCTAACATTTTCAAGTAGACCCTCGATCTTACTCGTGTCCATTCCGACACTTTTAAGAAAATCGAGGGTTTTGTCAGTTGTAGACTTAGCGCGTCGTCCCATTAAATTTCCCACTCCCACATATTATTTTTAACTAGCCAGTATACTCCATGATATAGTGCAGAGATACTATGGCTATTTCTATGATTTCGTGGCATTACTACTCCGCTCCACATAGGTCCCATTTTTAGCGGGTCCTGTGCTGGCTGTAGGGCTAATGGTACTTTATGTCTCAATGCCCATGCTTTTACAATACCTTCTGCTTGTGTAACTTCCATACGAGAACCAGATTGCTGTAGGGCTAAGTGTTTAAATAGTCTAAATTCTTCCATAACTATTTGATCTACTCTATCTAAACTCTCCATATAATGTATAAATTCTTCTAGACCTCTACAGATACCGAAATCTTTTATTTTACCGTCTAGAAAGATACACCATCCCGTATCTTTACCTGGGTCTATCGCTAATAATATGGTGGGTGGTTTTTCTTGCTGCCCTGGCAATTGGACTTTGGTAGAATTCATCTACTTTTTCTTCCTCTAGTAAGTGTCCTTGACAATGAGCACATTCAGTTTTGAGTAGTCCGCTTAGTTCGCAACGCATTTAAGTCATGTCTCCTTGATAGCCCTAATCATATCTCCTACTAGTTCTATATGAAAATCTAGTGAAATAATTTCTATGCCACATGCTTGAGCAGTTAAAAATTCAACTCTAGCACCTGCGAAGTGCTCCCAACCACGTAACATTGCGATAAAATCACATTTTAACATTTCAATGATATCATTACGCATAAAGCAACCAGCTTTATGTACGTTTGATTCTCCTGCATCTGATGTATTACCAGGACAAAGACCTTCATGCTCATAAGGGGAAATATCTAATGGCACAACTACATCAAATCCAAATGATTTAAAATAGCCTTCTGCTGCTCTAAAAAGATATTCATTTTTATCAGCAATGCCTTTGATAGGTCCTGCTATATATACTTTCTTTTTAGGGTAAGTACTCATGCTTTTTTTCCTCCATGTCGGTATGGACGGTTTTCATTGTAGTCCATTTTTAGTTTCATTAGATAGTCAATACTAATTTGTTGTTCAGCTAGGGTATCTAGAATTCTAATCATACAGTCTATTAGTTCTACAGCCCATCCTTCTGGCTTTCCCATTATCATTTTAAATGGTTTAGATGTAGGGTCACGCCAGTCTTCTAATGCTTCCGAGAGTTCAGAATGCATTAATGCGATAACCTCAGCAAAGTTTCTAGTACCGTTATCGTACCATCCTTTATCATGTGCAGTTTTATTTATTCTATTTGCTAGTCCATTTAAGATGACCCTGCAAGTAGACCAAGATCTTTCGGCCTTCCATCTTATAGAGTTCAGTGCTGCTATAATACGTTCATTATAATGATTCATACAGTATGTAACTGGTTGTATTATAGGACTATTTGTTACTACATCATAAGGATCTCTATCAAATTTAAACACTGGTTCCTCAGTAGTGCATTTATATTCTCTACAAACATTATTTGCTCTTACTTCTTCCATAGTTATTCTCCCCATCTGTGAGCATCTACTGCGAATTTTACTCCGAAGTCAGGTTTAATATCTGACATTATACTTAGAATTTTTTCTTTGTATTCTTCTAGACAATCCTTTCTAATCTCAAATACAATCGAGTCGTGAACTTGTAGTAGCATTCTGCATTTATTTGGATCATCGACTTCTTTAAAGAGTCTAACCATGATGTGCTCAACAATATCTGCGGCTCCACCCTGGATAACTGAGTTAAAGGCTTTGTGGGCATCATCTTTCTTAGATTGAAAATGTCTATATCGACCGGACCATAGTTTAATTTTTCCTTTTTGTTTACACATGTTTGAGGCGTATCGTCCAATAATGGCAAATCCAGGGTAACTGTCAAAATACTGTTGTCTAAGTTCGGCTGCTCTCGCCTCACTAACTCCAAATACGTGACTAATTCGCGATATTCCTCCTCCGTACTGGGTCGTATAGACAAGAGTTTTCGTATCTTGTCTTGACATTCCAATAGTGGTAGCCATTTCTGAGAAGATATCTCTATCATCTGCAAAAACTCGTTTAAGGGTTTCTTCTTTTGCATAAGCGGTCCCTAGTCTTAATTCAAGTTGGGAGTAGTCAAATTCCCATAGTTCAAAACCATCTTCTGGAATAAATGCAGCCTTCATCTTGCCGTTCCAAGGTTTGTCACTTACCCTAGGAATCTGCTGTAGATTAGGTTTTTCACAAGACATTCTACCAGTTTTAGTACCGTGAAGTTTATAATTAGGTCTAAGTCTACCATCTAAAGATAGTAATTCTACGTATGGTAAGTAGTTAGAAGTTACAGATTTTTGCCAGCCTCTATACTGTTTAATTAAGTTGGCTGTAGGATTATCACGATGCTCTAATATTTCATCATAAATAGTCATTGCTTCTTTATCAAAAGACGGCGCATTAGTTTTCGTACTTCTTTTTACTACAGGAAGTTTCAAATCATCTATTAATATCTTTTTTAGAAAGATTGACGATCCTGGATTACCGCCTAATTCGTAGGTTAGATCCGCAAGAACACTAGTTCCAATTTCTGTTAACTCTTTACATAGAGAAACATCAACTTTAATTCCTCTACTCTCCATAGCGATAATAGTTCTAATAAATTCTTGCTTATGTTTCCAATATGTCCCTAGATTTTCTTCATCGAAATATTTCTTCAGTGCTTTATATAATTTTAGTGTTAGAACAGCATCATAAATAGCGTATGGGCGCATAATTTCAAATGGTACTTTAGCCCATCCGAAAGCAGTTACCGCTTTTTCAAGTTCCTCTTCTTTTTTAGCCTCATTTTTATCAACATACGCTGCTACACACGCATTTAAAGACTTACTATAGGGATAGTTTTCATTTATTAAATGTGCCATTAAAAGTGTACAGTAAAAATTTCCTTGGTAATTAATATCCATAGTGCTAAGGCTACATAGATCAAACTTAGCATTATGAAAAACGATATATCCAGTATATTTTTCAATGCAACTTTTAAGTCTATCTCTATCTTCCCCCGACAAATTTTCTCCATATGATCGTCCGTCAAGAGTGACATGACGATACGGATAGTATTCTGCAAATATGACATCACTGTTATTAGGAGAGCAAGCAATGGAAATGCCAGTACCATAACCACGACCATCTCTAATATCCTCTGCATTAGTCTCTGTGTCTATTATAATTATATCTGATTGTTTTATAGCCTCTATCATCTCAACTAAAGTTAAAGGGTGACTCTGTATTGTCATTCTTAAAACTTTCTTCTAGATTCGCTATAAATTCAGCAGTCGATGTATTGGCTCTTTCCACAAACTTTAGATGCTCTGTGCGCTCCATAACAAATGGGGGCCGCTCACGAGATAGTCGCTGTTTAACAGGTATACAAGAAACTAGTCTATCACCCTTAGCATCTTTTTCTTTTTCTTTCCACAAGATAAGACAACTAGTCATTTCAGCAGTAATATACTGATTACCATAAATATCTGCTAGGTTAGTTGGCTTTTTATTATCTCCGTTTTCTTTTCTATTGTGATGAATAAACCAAAGCCAGCACCCAAACTTTTTGCGGAGTCTTATATACTGATTGTTCAATATTTTAATTACTACTTCATTGCTAATTTCTTTATTAGAGAGTTTACCCATTGAGTCTATAACTATGCCGTCGGGCCTGTAGGACTCAATTAAAGACTCAAGAAATCTTATGCCTTCTATTCGATCAAGGTTAATAGCCTCTCCAATTGGGGCTATTAATACATTTTCATTTATTATCTCAAGTTCTTCTGGTGTATAGCCTTGAGCAATTATCTCTGTTATATATTTTAACGAGACATGGCTCATTTCTAGACTTAAAAATAAGACCTTTTGCTTTGAGGGTATATTCCATCCGAGAAAAGGTATCCCAAGTGCTGTACTAATGGCTAGTTGTAACGAAAATTGTGTTTTACCTACACCTGGCATTGCTGCAACTAGACCAAAGCCTCCTTTTTCTAGGAGACCTTCTACTACCCATTCAACTTTTAGATCAGTATTAAGAAAATCTTTAAAATTGTAGATTACAGTAGAACCTGTAGTAGTTCCTTCGTCACTACCAAGTAATCCTCTGAAATTTAATTCAGAATCTCCTACAGGATGTTTAAGTCTAGCCCTATTTACAATATCTAAAAGACGTCGGTGTCTATCATTGCGTCCTACAAATTTTTTCCAACGCTGATCGGCATTATTCAGTACAGCATACATTTCTGTATCTGTCATGCCTTTTTCAGCACAGAAATAGCCTATACGCATTAAAGCATGTGAGCGCTGACCTTCTTCTACTGTACCCATAAAGAGAGCAAAATGCTGCTCATCCCAAGGATATTTTGCTATAATTCTTTCAATTCCTGGTAAATTTTCGACGTCCACGCTTGAATCAACGAGTTGAATAGCTGCTGGAATTGTTCTAAAAGCATCGAGTTTATAATATCCTCCGGATAAATTGCGTTCAATATTGCGTAATGTGACAGGTAACTGTCTTTTGTGATTAGTGGTCCCTGGGGGTCTAAGTATTTGATTGCAGTCCCAACCCGAGACGTCCGTCCTGAGCGTGTAAGCGATAGCTCTATTTCGATCTTCAATTTGTCCAATGTTTTCGCAGAATTCTTCGAGTCTCCAGTAGACATGCTCATTACCTTCCTTAGACGATTGAACCCTCATAGTAGGAGGGGGTACGTGTGCGGTGCTGTCCTGGGACGACGTCGCAAGCGTGGCAGGCCACTCTGCGGGAGCGTTCCCATCAAAGTCAGCCCATAGGACATAAGATCCTTTTACTGCATCTTTAGTTGCCCTAGTTTCTTTAAAGATAGAAGGAGCACAAAATACCTCTAGCCCTTTAGCGCTAGTAACTAGAGAGTACTTTATTACGTTATCCTTTTGCTCAGGCCACTTAAAGAATATCTTAGTCCATACCGGGTCCTCTGGATTCTTAATATCTTTGTTTGGCAGGTAGACAAAACCCTCTTGATCTCCCCATAAAGTATCAAAGAACTCTGAAAGTTCTTGAGCGACTTCTGACATTAAGACTCCGCAAATAGATCAAATGAGAATGGATCAAAGGAATCTAATTCCTCTTGAGTAAAAGTTCTTGGGTTTATTCCTAGGGGCTGTAATTCTACAAGATACCGCCCACTCGGACTAACATGATAGGGACAAGATGACCACGGCAATTTGGGCAGACAGGTCCAACAATAAGGGAACAAATCACAATACTTGGAACTAGAGAAGTCTTTGATGAATATATTAGAACAATTGACACATTTACGTATAGTGTAGGATGGGTACCCTCCACAGATGCGACAAAATTTCCCTCTATTACTGGCACTTCTGATATCGAGGAATTCATAAGAATGTCTACCTTCTACTGGACCAAATACTCCAAAACATAGTTTACTCCTAAAAGTAAGAGGAATACCCATATAATGATACGGGGACCCCGAAGGTCCAAAAGGTAATACATGATCTTTCCAACTGTAGGCTATTACTATATCTCCTACAGGGTGTTCTCTAATATCCATGCTCCCTAGTAGGGAATCGAACCCTACTTATGTCTCCAGACTAGGGATACCATTTCTATTTTAGAAAGGGGGTTCTTCTGTCATAAAGGGATTAGTTAGATCCCCATCTGAGACTGCATCGCTAAGATCACTACCTGTGTAAATTTCGACCTTAGTGATATTAGTGTATTCACCGTTCTTTTTTACAGTAATTACAACATCAGTACCAACTAGATCTTCCGGCTGTAGTGTGTTCATACGTGTTTCTGGCACACCTAGAGACTTTAAACGCATCTTTAGAAAAGACATGTCACGTTGATCTTGAGCAGAAGGATTCTTAGGGTCGACAGGACTTGGAATAGTCTTCCATTCCGTTACTTTCTTGCCTGTTTCTTGCTCTCCCTGGACGGTATAAGTAATCCAGAGACCCTTTAGAGTCTTATCCTTATTATCCTTGACCTCGACGTCAGATACTGTGGCTGGATATGTACCAGGTGCTACTGAAAATGGGTCATCTTGAGCATTAGCGATATCTAGATCACCGAAAATAGACATTTTGTTAGTTCTCCATTATTCCGCCGAATGTTTCATCATCGGCTGACTCGACTTCAATTATATCATTAACTGGTTTTCTATCTAATTTTTCGGTAGTTCCTGTACCCTCTAGCCAGGCTTTTGTCACTGAGATAAACCTAGCAGGAGAGTTATGAACTGCCAAACCACCAACTCGACTTTTTGCAACAACTTGTCTTGTCGGGTGGACTTGAATACTCCATCTATATACGGGGTTGCCTTTGTCGTCTATACCTTCATTAGCCGACATACGACCGACTACGTGCATAGATTCTTTTACAATAGCATTAAACGCTGGCATAAAAGATGGAGCACACACTTCAATATTACTTTTATCTTTATCTTTTCGTTCGTGAGCGATTATAATCAGATGAACTCCATCTGCTGTTACATTTAACAGTTTCCGAGTGCCTCTATCCATACGTCGAGTAGAGGCGCCGGTGTCTGTAAATGTAGCAACATCTGGGTCTTTTTCTGTTTCTTTAGCGGCTCTGGCCGTAACAACTACATCAACATCATTACGAGCCATAGTTGAATACTCATCACAGACTATGCATCCAACATTAGCAAATGATCCTGCTTTTGCTTGGATTGCTTGGCAAAGTGTTTCAATCTGAGATAAGCCTTGATATCTAGTTCTTCTAACACGGTTCTTTAGTTCTGGATGGTTAATTAAACTTACCCATCCTTCTACCGCGTCAATGAAAATGATATCTTTGCCAGGAGGAGTAATTTCCTGAGCAAGTTTCATTGCCCATACAGTCTTACCTGTTCCTGACGCTCCATAAATTAGAAACTTTCCAAAAGCCTCAGTTTCTTCAAGTGGAACAAAAGAACTTTCAAGAGCAGCCAATAACTGTTGAGGACTAGCCATTTCAGATACTCAGTCCTTCAAGTAGATCTTCTATTTGCTCTACATCATCTTCTACAATGTTAAAAGGACCCATTGTAGCAAGTCCTTCCGAACTCTTAATAAGAACTATTACTTCTACAGGATTTTTCATGGCAATTCGATCCTTTCATTGAGAGTTATAATAGCAATTCTAATAAGTTCAATTTTATCTGCTAATGTATGTAGTTCCGCATAATAAGGACTACAATTCTCAGGAACGCTGCTACTAGGTGCTGGTGATGTATTTATTTCTGGAGTCATAAACGGCTTAAGTCTAAGACTCAGATCATACACGGCTTCATCTAAATAGGATACCTGTAGTTTCAACTTTCCAAAAGACTCTTCAGATTTAGCAGTCTCACTTTCATACTCATGTTTACTACTAACTCGTACATACACTGGTTCGTCGCTCATTCTATTATTTCTCCTTCTACATCTGATAAATAACCATAAGTGTTAGGTTCATATGAAGTTCTAACCAACAAATCTCTACCATTGTAGCCATTAAGATCCGTAGAACATAGCGCTAAGAAAGAACAGTGTTGGCAGTTAAAACTGCTCGCTGTTCTGTATACACTAGCACGCCATTCATCTAGAGGTAATTTTCTAAATTCTCTGATCTTTTCTGCTACTATTTTCTGTTCCTTTAAGAAGGTATCAATCTTCTTATCAGTAAATGTTACCTCGACTCTCTTAAATTTTTGAGTAGCATTCTTTCTATGACGAAGCATATTGTACTCTGCTCCATCAACTTGAAAGCCTATTTTTCTGAGTGCTCCTACATATTTAGCCAATTGAGGCATAATATCTATAGCACTGTCAGAGTAAAAATTATATAAGAATTTATGGTCAACAACTAGAACTTTTCCAGTCGTCCTGTGACGTTTAATCATATCAGGTTTAAATGGAAATTCATTATCTAATCTGAATTCCTGTTCTACAGCGAGAACTTCCCATTCGTTCAATTCTCCATCGTAAAATCTAAAATAGTCTTCTAAGAGAATACGAAGTTCTAGAAGAAGAACAGGATCAGATAGATACTCTGGCTGATTCATCACAGATAAAGCTGTCTGGACGTCCTCGACTGAGGATGCTCGTAGACCAATAGAAGTTCTAGTTCTTATGAACTGAGAATAGTATGCATCTAAAACTAGATGACCTAGTAAGCCTCTAGCCAGTCCTTGTCCGAAATGGCGAGGCTGTAATTTTTCTCCAAAAGCGTAGTAATGTTTTCTACTACAGGAAAGAAATTGATCGACTTCCGACTGACTAATTAATGCTGTCACGACTCGACTCCTGTTAATATTTTCCTAGGTCTAGTATACACTAAATCTTATTGCCTGTCAAGTCCTTAGTTAGGAACTGATATATCTGTTCTGCTAAACTAATTAAATCTGCCTGAGCTGGGTTTAATCTAATAGCGAGATCGAGCGCCTCTAGTCGTCTAGTAGAGTAAATCTCATTTTGAAGTTGCTCTACTCGAATTTCTAAAGCATCTGCTCTATCTTTCTCCTGTCTAATTTGAATAAGCGCTTCCTCTTTATCAACTTTCTCAACTGATGGTTTTACTCCTACTGGTTGGTTCGCCATTTTAGTTCGCTTTCTATTATTTCTTCGGGTGTTGCTTTCGTTATAGAATCATGAGGAACTAAATTTCCTACAGGGAGCCAAGGATTATCGCCAGAAGGTCTTTCGCCTACATAATACTTATCATTAGCAGCATGATACCTATTATGACAAGTGCTACATATGCGATGAACATTACCCATCTCGTTATTAAGTGTATTTTTGTCAGGCCCGTGATGCCGATTAGTTGCCACGCCACCACTACACCCGATAATAGGAATAACGCCGCCGCCGGCAAACTTAAGTCCAGACCATTCACAAGGCATTCCTACCTTAATTGGATACATTTCAGCGGCGCGCTTACGCCCTGTAGACTCTAAATCTTTAACAGACGCTCGGTCTTTTATTTGACCGCCCCGTTCTTTTTTATCTTCATCTACAGGAGTAACGTCGGTGACTTTATCACTGCAGCCAGATCGACATTCCCAGGTATATCCCTGTAGGCAATAAACACAGAGACTATTCAAAGTTCTGCTCGCCATAATACTCATGCTCTGAGGTATTGTCACAAGTCGCTCTATATCTGTGATAATGTATAATTACAGAGTGTTTAGCGGAGGCGGCTTGTTGTCTAATGCGTTCGATAGACATTGTAGTAGGATCATAATAAAAATGATCCCAAACTGGCTCTGGTCTTTTCATACCTTGTACGTGATAAGTTGCATGTGTAATTGTGGTTGTTCTCATAGTTTACCGTCCAAATACTCCAAAATATAAGAAATATTGATCTTTGAGTTTATGATAGAATCGACACGAAAAGGAATTTGTATTTTACGAATAAATTGCATAAGGGTTAGTTCTTTTAGGCAATCTGCATGAAAATCCATACCGTAATCAGTAAAAGAAACTAAAGAATTAGATACCGTTAGTGTTTCGCTAAATAATTCTCCACACTGGTCACAATAAAATTGTTCTTTCCTAGCCATAGTTTGTCCTTAAAGCCTGAGACCCCCGGTCCCTGCCGAGTGGCAAGGGACCGGGGGTCACCTTTGTTCCGGTAGGGGAGTCATTCTCGACCCTAGCGGGAGTCTGTATGTCTCTAGTGTAGCACAGACTACCGTTAGGACAACACCTTTAGTTGAGTCCGTGATGCCAAGCCACTAGGCCACAGACGACGATACCAACAATTATTAGTGCAGCCATTTATATCTCCGGTGTAGATGCATATAGTGGTCTTACATGTAGAACTAATTTATTAGTTCTTCTGTAAAATTTAAAATTAGTCTTATTTCTAAATCTTTTAGCCGCGTTTTTTCCATCTTTTTGAGTTGGGTAGCCTCCAATAATATTGACATAAGGCTTACCGTTCTTCATTTCTCCAGTTACCAATAAAAACCATTCTGCAACTTCATGTCTGTCGTTCATTAGTCCATTTCTCCCTCTTGCATAGCCTTGAGCAGAGATGCCTGTAGATCAACCTTAGTTTCAAAACCTTCAATCATATCACGCTTAGAGTCAATCAAATCAGCCATCCAATTGTCGATTGTCTTTTCTAGCCGAAGAATATGAACAGTGGTTTCTTCTGTCTGTCCGATACGATCAATACGGTTAAAAGCCTGCTCTTGCTTTCCCGGGTTCCATTCTTCGTCAAGAATAATCATCTGCGTTGCAGCAGTAAAGTTTAGACCTACACCACCGGTCTTATAGTTAGCAAGAACTACCTGCCACTTTGGCTCATATCCGATTTGGTCGCAATACTTACGATCAAAGTCAATCTTTACTTGGTTTCGGATATCTTCGGGAGTATCTCCGTCAAATCTAACAACTGAAATTCCAGCGTCCTTAATGCGGCTTTCCAACTCAGCAAGCGGCGTCTTGAACTGTGAGAACACAACAATTCGCTCTCCGTTAGTGAGGTCGCCATTTCCTGTAAG
>JAKPKF010000223.1 GCA_029553845.1 bacterium
GGATCGAGATTATTCAGAAGTAAAAAGAATATTCGAATCCGAGTTAGGAACAGGACTGGATAACATAGTAAAGGAAGCACGATGATAAACACACTTAAAAAAGAAATAGTTACACAGCTTTCAAGCATAAGCAATGTTCAGGCGGTTTATGATTACGAAAGATCAAACTTTACTGGCTTTCCGGCGGCGACTGTTACCTGTTCTGGGAACGAAAACGAATATGATACCACCGCTTCGAATATGCGGACATTTGCTTTTACAATCAGACTATACGAACAGATTGAAGATGTACCGCAGTTGGATAATATCTCTGACAACGCCAAAGAACGAGCTGAAAGGATAATGGGTGATTTAATCGGTGCAGTACTTGAAAAATTTGATGAGTTTTATTTATTCAATTCTCAAGCAGACTATATGTTAGCCACTCCGAGTGCTTGGGGATATGTCAAATTAGCAAGTGGTTGGTGTCGGGTGGCGGAGGTTAATTTATCAGTTAAAAAAGAGTTTATTTACTCGTAAAGGAGAATTATGACAAAATGGGTCGGTAGGAGAGGTGCGTTAGGGTTTGCCAAAGAAGCTGTTAGAGGAACTGCTGTTGCTCCGACTTATTGGCTACCCTATGAAAGTTTGGATTTTGACGACAAAGTAGAGAAGCAAATACAGCAGAGTGCTTTTGGTACGATTGCTGATTCTGATGCTAATTACAATGTCAACAAGTATGCTGAAGGGTCGTTTACAGCTCATCTTGAAGATAAGGCGATTGGTTTGATATTGTCCAATGTTATTGGTA
The DNA here is from genome assembly GCA_029553845.1 of bacterium. The sequence goes on from JAKPKF010000223.1 coordinate 791, forward strand.
CTGCACCAACATCAGCCGGGTCAACAAATTATACCCATACATACCCCTATACCAATACTAATCAACATCAGTCACTAAGTATCGGATTAAAGACTCCAAATGAAAACAAGATTATGCCTTTGGCAATGATTGAGGAGTTTAAGATAACTGTTGAGCCTAACGGCTTTGCAATGGTTGAGTGTTCGGTAATGTCTAGGGGCGGTAAAGATTGGGCTACATTGACCCCGGCGTACAATGCGTTGGGAAATAAGTTTTTACACCAACATTTATCATTTAAGGTAGCATCAAACGTTGCCAGTCTTGCGACTGCAAGTGCCTTATCATTAAAGAGCTTAACTTTCACAATTAAGAAAAATGTTCTTAAAGAATATGTCGCTGGGACTTTAGCTCCTGAAGATTTACTAAATCAAGACATGGCAGTTACCGGTGAATTTACTTTAGTAAATGATGATACTGTCTGGAGAAATTACTTTCTAGATGGATCATATAAAGCTATTGAAATTAGATTTACTTATGGGGCGAGTAATTACCTATACTTTCAGCTTCCATATTGTTCATTTAATTCTTGGGAATTGGATGGTGGTTTATCAGATATCAAGAATCAGAAGTTAGAGTTTATCGCTCATTATGACGCTGCTAATGCACAGGGGCAGATTCATACTGCTGTTCTTGCGAATCAAGTTAGTTCGTATTAATAAATAGAGAGGTGATTATGAAGTTAGATTTAACAAAAAAGGTTAGTTTTGAGGGTTATGGTGAGGAGTGGAAAGACTGCTACATCGAATTTTATATGCCGAGTTACAAAGATGTTCAGGACTTCTCAGTTGACCAAAAGGACGAGAAGGAAGCCACCAACAAAGCCATAGAAAAGCTCCAGAGCTTGTTTAAGGGCGGAAAGGGTATATCAGACGGCAAAGTGGTAGAACTTACAGCAGAGGACATTGTAGAGCTTCCTATCGAGTTTCTTACCAAATGTTTCAAAGCAATAACTGGGGATATTGACCCAAAAGCTTAGAGGCTTTGGAGGATATGATCTTAAATGATTTTAAGGTCAAAGTACCAGAGCTGTATATCGAACACATTTACAAAAAGGAATACGGATTAACGACAGAACAATTCCTAAATGAGCCGATTGACAGAATAACTTTCCTTTTGAAAATTAAAGAATTAGAGGGGATTAGAAATAAGTTAGAGGACAAAAAGCATGGCAAGACTTGATTTAAAAGCTGTAATCACCGCTGATGACCAAGCTAGTGCGAAGATCAGAAATGTCGGCAATAACACTGGCGATACTTTTGCTGCTATGGGTAGAGCTGCTACTAGATTTGCTGCTATTGCTATTGCTTCTTTTACTACTGTTGCTGGTGCTGGTGTAAAAACTGCTGGTGATTTTGAGTCTGCTAGAAGTGCTTTCGAAGCTTTGTTAGGGAGTGCCGAAAAAGCTGACGCCACAATGGCACGAATCAAGAAAGAAGCCAAAGAAACACCTTTTGAACTTACTGGACTTACACAAGCAACAAAACAACTTGTGTCGGTAACTCGTGATGGCGATAAGGCGATTGATATTTTAATGAGTGTTGGAAAAGCTATTACCGCTTCTGGTGGTGGTCAAGAAGAGCTTAACAGGGTTGTTTTCAACCTCAAACAGATACAGGGTATGGGCAAACTTACCGCTATT
>JAKPKF010000227.1 GCA_029553845.1 bacterium
ACCTTTTACCAAATGCGTCTGTATATTCTTGGGACTGAATAAACACCATAGATCTTCGTTACTTGATACATATATATAACGATTGTGTTTGGACTTATTGCAAAGGTATATACATTTAAACACCCAAGTATATGTTGTCACGATAAATTGCAGCAGGAAGCCCACTCCTTTAGGTGTGGGAGGAATGCTGCATAAAGTATAAATATATTGAACACTAATATCAATACATGCTTCTGACATTGCAGTTGAAGTTAGTTCCAAACGATCAGCAAAAAGTAGTTTTGCTCAAGACAATGGAACAATACAATGCAGCCTGCAATTATATTTCAGAAGTTGCTTTTGAATCCAGAACATTTGGTAAAGTAGGGTTGCAGAAACTTGTTTATTATGATGTGAAAGACAAGTTTGGATTATCTGCACAGATGGTTGTCAGAGCCATAGGAAAGGTTTCTGAATCGTATAAAGTTAATAAGAAGGTTCAGCATGAGTTCAAACCTCATGGAGCAATCCAATACGATCAGAGGAACCTAACTTTCAAAACAATGGATTCGGTCTCCATCCTGACATTAGAAAAGCGTGAGAAGATCAATTTTGTCTGTGGAAACTACAGAGAATTAGATCTTGAACGTGTTAAGGGGCAGGCTGATTTAATCTATCGTGACAACCAGTTCTATCTTCTGATAGTTTGTGATGTTCCTGAAGAAGAACAGGTCAATTCGGATAAGGTAATTGGAATTGATCTGGGTATTGTGAACCTTGCAACCACTTCTGAAGGGCAGGTATTTTCAGGAGATCTGTGTAAAAAGGTTCGCAGAAAGTATCAGAAGATCAAGTCCACACTTCAATCGGTAGGAACTTGGGATGCAAAGAAACATCTCAAGAAACTATCCAAAAGAGAACGGAGATTCAAAAAGGATACAAATCATTGCATTTCAAAGAATGTTGTCCAATATGCGAAAGGCACTTTGTCATCTATTGCTATAGAAGACCTTTCAGGGATCAGAGACAAAGTAACAGTTAGAAAGGCGCAGCGTGAAGAACATTCAAAATGGGCATTTGCAGAGTTAAGTCAGTTTATCCAGTATAAATCTAAATTAGCAGGAGTTCTTGTTTACCTTGTCGATCCGAGGAACACTTCAAGACAGTGTTCTGAATGTGGATATATTGACAAGAAGAACAGGAAATCTCAATCAGAGTTTGTCTGTTTGGAATGTGGACATACTGAAAACGCTGACGTTAATGCTGCTAAAAATATTGCCCAAAGGGCTGCTGTCAATCAGCCTATGGCACTCTGCTCTTATGAGAAGTTGAAGTGCAAGCCCACTACTTTAGTGGTGGGTTGTTGACAAATTAACTTATGTGATGACGAAAATGTGTAAAAGTGGTTATTATAACCCCCATAATTGACCACTTTTTGGTTGAAATTATACCCTATTTTGTCCATTAAAAGCACTTGTTTTATATATATGAATGAACACACAGATCCACTATGATTGGAATCTTAATTGGGAGTTTCATTGGATTTTTACTTGTCTGGCTTATTTTTAACCTTTGGGACCAGATATTTAGTGTGGAACCCTATGATATTGATGAGGAGGATGCTTGTAATGATCCAATTTTTGATGCAATAAAGTGTCCAAAGTGTGGATGCTATAATTATAATGTCAACTACCCATGACTGAAGTCACGGGCATGTAATTAATATAATTATCAATTACAATTTAATTTGTTTCGATCCAGACACGATGCCATCTGGCAAGAAACAGGCCGGTAGACACGGCCACTACCAATTATCTGTTTTACAACAGAATCACTGGATACTTTTCTTAGGATATTCAATGCTCCGTTCACATCAGCATTGATGAGTTTACCACATTTAGATTGAAACAATCCGCGTTTCTTGCGGTTGTTAGATTCAGGTTTCTGGATCGGATCAAGAACCAATGCATCAGTCTGTGAAGTATAACTTTCATCTGCAAGATGGAACGTAATCCCTGCAATCTTACATTTGGATTCTAGTTTGGACTTGAACTTGCCCCAAGGAGTCTGACAGATGACTTGATTGTTCTGTCTTCCCAAGTTGGATTCTTGTTTAATCCCTTTGATCTCACCGATCACTAAGTTACCGATATCATGAGTTTTGCAGTGTTCAATGATAGAATGAACCGTTTTGTTCATGAAATCGTTAATCTGCCTATCTCGTTTCAACCAGAGTTTAGCGATCTTATTAGTAACTCCCCTGATACCTTGTTTATCCTTAACACTCTGATATTTACTAATCTCTTTGTTGTAGTACCGGTTCAATGATTTAATGTACTTACCATCATAAATGATGGCAGTCCCGGTGACTGAGTCCACACAGGTGGCAAAATTGTTAACTCCGAGATCAATAGATAACCAGTTATCTTGGTTTAAACTAGGTTCTTCCTTGACTTCATATACCCATTCAGATTTATAGAATTTCCCTCCATGAACTGGAAGGATACGGAGTTCAATCAATTGGTTAGGGTTAATATGAGCAGGGATAGGGATGCGGAACTCTCCTCTCTTCAAATTGTGTTCTCTTCTGAATTGAGTAGAGAGGGGCACAATCGCTTCATGATTATGGCAACCAACTTCCCTTGCAGGAAACACTAAAGCAAATCTTCCATTTTTAGACAAGTAATGCGGAAGATTAACTTCGGCCTGATACCATCCTTTATCCTTCTTCTTCTTTAATGAAGAGAAAGATTTCATGGATCGTTCAACTATCTTCAGAGTCTGGTCTGCTGCACAAGTTGCAAGGATTTTATGATTCTCATTACTCTTACATTCTCTCCACAACTCACTGAATTTCAACACTGTATTATTTCTGAAGAAATGTTGTCTTGACATGTACAGTCCATAATTGTACATGTTTTTAGAGAGAAATGACAAGGTATCCATTACTTCATACTGTTTTTTGGACAACCTTAAAACATTACAAGTAGTAAGAATCATATCCACTAATAATATATATGTAATGATACTTAAATCTATGGCTCAATTCCCCTCACCACTGAAGTGGTGAGCACCCTTGAGCAAGAGATCGTGGATTACGTGGATCCGCTATTTAATACTGGTAAATATGGACGTTGCAAAGCATGTGGGTGGACATTCGATTTGCCAGAAGACTCTACACAAGGTATCCTTGAAGCAAAGGGTAACATCCCACGATAAGTATATAAGTTGGTAGCACTCATATTATGGTGCCCAAAAGGTAAGAAACACAGGAGGGAAGATCTTTTCCTTCCGTGTTTTTTATCAAGCATGTTAGGTGGGCCTGTTTTGAGTCGATTGATC
>JAKPKF010000248.1 GCA_029553845.1 bacterium
CTTACACAGGTTCTTATTTCGCAGATATAGGTGCAAATGCTGGGAAAGAATATCAGACATTAAATTCTTGTAAAGCTTGCGAAGTTTCGATTGGTGCCTATAGGTGTACACAACATTATGGAGTTCCAAATATAAGATATGTAGATTCTAAGGATGAGACATCTTATACCCTAAATATAACAGAATTAAATAAAATTAAGTTATTATCTTCCCAACCAGATAATGGAGTCGAAATGGTAAATAATAATCCTACATTAAAAACTTCACTGGAAAATGAGTTAAGAGAGATTTATAAAAAAGGAGAAAAAACGGAAAATGTAGGTTCGGACAACATTGTTATAGGTATAGGTCTGGGATACCAGAAAAAAGTTACAACCTACTGTAATGCATTGGGATTACCTCTAATTCCAGCATCTGGAGGAGGGAAATTGTGTAAATTAGATGGTAATGCTGAGAATTTAATAAAGGTTCCGGCTCTAATTTTAGGAGCCTACGCTCAAGACTCTGCATCGAGTGGATACACACTGTATCTCCCAGAATACGGTATGTATAGTTTTGAACTAGGAGACTACCAATTAACAACAGATACCACAAATGGAAACACATACTACATCTTCTATATAGAAACCAATGATAAAAAAGGCTTCCAAATGCCTGTAGATCCAGATAATCCTACTGAAAAAGAAGATATTATGCTTAAATCTAGTAGTGTATCTATAACCTACAAAAAAGTATCCTCTGCTCAATCATATACCCTTGTAAAAGGTATCAATCTAGTATCCTTTAACTTCATACCAGTATCTACAGATTTAGGACCACTTACGGCTAAAGGAGTTATAGAGGAAGCTGCTAAGAAAGATGTAACAATACAATACATCTCTTCCTTTGATGGTGGAAGATGGGCAAAAGGATATACATGTAAAGATAACAAATGTAGTGGAAATGACTTTAATATAATTCCTGGGAAAGGATACCTTGTGTATGTAACAGAAGGTGGAGATATATCCATAGGTGGATATACCCTCAAATCCTCTGTACCAGTTAACCTCTCAGGAGGATGGAATTTAGTCGGTATACACGGTTACACAAATGCATATACAGCAAGAACATTAATAGACTCTATGAACAAGATTGACGGAATAACTGCAAACAATGTAACATGGTGGCCTACATCCAAAGGTATGTATGAAGGATTACAAGTAACGGAAGAACAACAATACGGTTTTGACTTCCCAATTAGTCCTACTAACGGTTACTTTGTAAGAATATCTTCATTTCAACCAGAAGATAGTAAATGTAAATCTCTACTTTGGAATGAGGGAGGCACATTAAATGGAGCCTGTGGAGTAACTAAATAATTTAAAAATAAATACTGCCATGAATGAAATACCACCAATATACTGGATGATAGTCATAGGAGCTATTGCCCTTATGATCTGTGTTGTTCTCTTCTACATAGCTATGGTTCTTCTTGAAAGTAAGAGAGCTATAGAGGACAGTAGGAAAATAATAGAAGATGCAGGTAAAACATTAAGACAGGTAGACTTAATTGTAAACGATCTACAAGCAAGCATATCCTCTGTTAAAGAAGCTGTTGGAGAAATTAATCAATCCATATTTGTTCCAGTTAGAAAACTTGGATACGGAGTTTCTGCAATCACAGGATTCCTTGGAGGCCTTCTTGGTAGAAAAAAAGAGGAAGAATAATTGTCATTATCCACAAATACAGGTAATATATTAGGTAATGAAGATTGCCCGATTACCATCTAAAAGAAAGAATAATGTAATCCTTTGGATTCTTGTGATTGGTTTGCCTATACTTGTGTATGCCTCATACCAAGCTGTTCAATTAATCACAAAAGCAAGCGGAGATACACAACCAAAAAACCTTGTCATCAGTAACCTTTCAACAAGCTCTGCAACAATATCCTGGGTAACAGAAGCATCTGTAAAAGGATCTGTAATCCCAATTCTTGGTGGAAATGAAAAAAGTCCTGTTGTAGATAAAAGAGGAAATGAAAACAGAAACACCCAC
>JAKPKF010000251.1 GCA_029553845.1 bacterium
AGGGGGAATGTCTGAACTAATCGCAGGTGGACCAACTAAACATACTGACCCATTATGGAAACCTAAGCAAGTCTATGTAGCTGAAACTGCCGGTGGAAATCAAACAGTAATCAACCCAAATAATCAATTTATAGGACCTCCTCAAAATAAAGACGTAGTTACTAATAAACAAGTTACTGGTAAACAAGTTACTAATAACCCAGTTACTAATACCGGTACTAATTTTGACTCTATTTATGCTTCTATGTATCCAGGTTGGGGAAGAACAGAAGCATATAATGATTGGGTAGCAAAAGGTCGTCCAACTGGTGGTTCTGGTGGTTCTGGTGGTGGAATTGACGCTAATCAAGCAGCTATAAATGCGGCTCGAAATGCTTTTTCTAATGCTTACAATCCCCTCTTTGCTCAACTAGATGCGATGGCGGGATTGATACCTCAACAGCAACAGCAAAGAGAACAAGGGATTCAAAATATGTACGGTTCACAGGTTGGTGAAATACAAGGTGCAAGAGATAGTGCCATGGCTGGGTTAGATGTTTCTAAACAACAGGTAGCACAAAGACAAGCTAAATCAGTTCGAGATCTACAAGAGAACATGCGTAATTTGTTACAGGCAGGTAACATTCAATTAGGAGTTGGTGGTGCAGGGGATTCTTCAGCCAAAGATATGCTTTCCTTTGCCCTCTCAAAGGCAGCTGGACGCTCTGGAGCCGATATTTCCAATCAAGCTCAAGCGATGTACACCGATATTGATATGCTAGGCAATCAAATCAAAGCTACTTATGATGACAATCTTGCCAAACTAGCTACTTGGAGAGACAACAACTTGTCTGAAGTCACCAAATGGGCACAGGAGATGTTAATGAACATCGAAAGTCAAAAGGCTACTGCTAAAGGCCAACAGGCTGCTGCTTTAGCTGCAAATGAAACGAATATCATCAACAACGCTCTTTCCAGACTTCAACAGATTGACGACCAAGTCTCTTCTTGGAACAAAGGTATCCAAGAATGGGCTTTAAATCGTATGGCTCAAATAGATGATGCCAAAGCCAAGATAAGCGGTTATGGTAAATACACTCCAGGTCAAATTACTGCTCAAGAACTTCAAGGACTAGGTGACTTTAGCACAATTACAAATAACACCTTGCTTGGTTACAATCCTTGGTCTAAACAAAAAGACGAAATGACAAACTTCCTTAGTAATTACGGGAGGTAATCATGGCCTCAATCAAAGACCTTATCAGCAGTTTGAAAAAGACTAAAGACAAGGCGATTTCTGATAACGAAGGTTGGTTTAGAGGAGGAAAATTCACACCCCAACAAAATTTAAAAACTTGGGGGAATGATATTTCTCAACGTTGGCAACAACAAGGTGGACTAAAACAATTTACACCTGCCAGTTTTTTCAATACTACCTCTCAAGGAGCTTCTCAAAACCTGATTAAACCTATCTTTGGCCAACGAACTGGTGAAGTCTTTGAAAACACTATTAAAAATAGGATTACCGATCCGATTGTAAACGTTCCAATTAATGCCAAGAATACAGCTACAAATGCGGTCGGAATTGTAAGCCCCTATTTCAATAAAAAACTATCTCTTGGTCAGAAATTCGGTCAAAGTGGAACAAATGCTATCAATACTGGAATATCTGCCCTCCAAACTATGGGTGGATTGTCAACCTTTGGGCCTGAAGATGTTGCTTTTGCCGGCTGGGATATGTTAAAGGCTAAAATAGCAGGAAGAGACCCTATCAAAGCCTTGGAAGGAACAGAAAACACAGGCCTTGGTGATGCATTAGGTAAAACTCAAATCCAAAAAGATGTTTTAAATATAGCCGAACTCCCTTTATCACTAATGGTCATGGGAAGTTTAAACTCCAAAAATGCTGATGAAGTTTCTGAACTCATCGCTAAACGAAGCAAACTAACAAAACTCGCCGAACAAACACCTGATGCCAAAAATGTAACCAAAGCCATTGCAGGAATTGACTCAAGACTAGCGAATTTCAACATCAAGGTAAGTAAGACAGGTAAAATCAAAATCATCAATCCTGGAGCCTCTGGTGAAGTCCCCAAGATAAAGATAACCAAAAAAACTCCAGAGCCTTACATAGATGCACAGGGGGAACTTCAATTCCCAGGTGGACCTAAAAAAATAGAGCCGTTTGCTAAACCCGACCTTGATATATCAGACGAAGCTAAAGGAACTGCCTCAATCATTGGTGGTAGTAGTGGGATTAAAGCCTCACCTGAAGTAAAAGAGTATTTTGCTAACTGGACAAATGCTAGACGAGCCTCCCAAGTTGAAGGAATTTTAAAAAGTAGAGAATTTACCGATTTAGACAGTAAGGGTATCGAAGGTATTTTGGAATTTCAAGCAGGAAACAAAACAGGCCGTTTTTCTGATGTAAAAAATTACTTTGATAACAAGTTTACTCAGGCCAAGAATGAAGGTCTGAAATTAAATTACAAGCAGGACTATTTACCTCAGATGTGGCTTAACCCCAAAGGAGAAGTTGAAGCAGTCTTTGGGAATCGGTTAGGACTAAATCCTTCTTTTACCTTTGAATCAATAATGAAAAATTACCAAGAAGGGATTGAAGCAGGACTGACACCTAGATTTTCTAAATTATCTGACTTAATTGGTAGTTATGAATCAAGAGTTAATAAATCGCTTGCTGATAGAAAATTCTTCATAAGATTAAAAGAAGATAACCTGATTCTTCCACAATCCAAAGCTCCTACAGATTGGGTTACGCTAGATCCGGATAGGTTTCCCAGATTGTCTTTTACTACTGATCAGGGTAAATATACAGGAATTTATAAAGCTCCCGAGGATTTAGCCAAAATGATAAACAACTATCTGGCTGATCCTTCTACCTCTCCAAACGTAGTCTTAAAAGGATTAAATACTATCGCCAACTGGACTTCAAGCGTAAAGAATCGGGTTCTATCTTTTGGAGTACCCGGAACTGCTGTAAACGCACACGGGTTTAATATTTTAGCTAGAAATGTAATGGCTTCTAAGAATCCTATTGAAGGGGCGGTTACTGGAATAAAGTATATGCTTCATCCCGAATCGGCAGCAAAATACTTGGATAGTGAATTAATCAAAGCCCCAGATGCTGTTAAACATGGTCTTACCTTAAGTGCTAATGAATTTAAAAGTGTATTAGAAGAACCCCAAGGCTTTAAAACTAAGTTTGGCGATACATGGGATAAGCTCTTTGAAAAGGGCCTTTTTGACCGAATGTTACCTGCTTTAAAACTTCAAAAGTATCAAGAAGTTGTTGATGGATTCATTAAAAGCGGTATGGACGAAACTTTAGCCAAGCGAAACGCCGCCAAATTTACAAATGATGTTTTTGGGGGAATAAATTGGGAAGAATTTGGCAAATCAAGAGATTGGCAGAATATAAAACGTATGTTTATCCTTGCTCCTGATTGGTTAGAGACCAATATCAATCTTGCTAAAAAAACTGCCAAATCTACTGTCAATTTTTCTGACAAATCACTTAGTGCCTATCGACGCTTTTTAGCTACTTTTCTTGGAAGTTACGTCACCATGAATGTAGTCAATAAACTCTCTAGTGGACATTGGATGTATCAAAACGACTCTGGTAATACATTCAATATAGAAGCTGGATATACATCAGATGGACAGAAACGTTATATCAGGCCATTCGGAACTGCTGCTGACTTTATCAGAATACCCTACGATGTTGCCAACTCTTTATCACAAGGTGATTTACAAGCTCCAGCAAGAGTAGTAAGAAATAGACTATCAATTCCGGCTGGTGTTGGATTAGGAGTATTTTTTGATACTGATTACACAGGTCAACCAATAGGGTGGAAAGGAACTGATAAGTATGGTGGAGAAATGCCTGCCAAACAAAGACTTATGGGCGTAGGTGGAGAGTTGGCTACTTTAGCAGGATTTCCAGCATTTATGAAACAAGGACTAGATTACACTTCGGGGAAAACAGGTTTAGAACAATCGTTGTTACAAGGCCTTGAACTTCCATTTAGGTACTCAGGTGGTGCTTACAATAAGACTCAACAAAAGATTTCCGACATTCTCAAAGAGCAAGGTGCTAGTGGTGAAGAACTTTATAACGCCAATAAAGGTATCAAAGGGCTAACCTTTTCCGATAAAGATATTCAAAAGATTAAGGTTGGTGGACTGGATAAATTCAATGAAATTCAACAATCAAAGGAAAATAGTGCTGAACTCAAATCTAAACTCAAAGGTGAAGGTTATTACACCTCAAAAGATGCTCCTAAGAACTTGATAGAAAAAACTATCGTTGGAACTCAAGCCCTAGTCACAGATCCTAAACAATTGGTCAGAGCAATTTTTACCAAAGAACGTTTACGTAAAGTAGAAAATGGCTTTGTCGTATTAGAGCGAAAAGAAGGCTTAGGTCAGCTTGATACAGAAGACAAATCAACCCAAATCGACCACATCGTTCCCCTGGAATTTGGTGGCACAAATCCTACAAAAAGTAATGAAAAAATCCTTGAAGAAACTAAAGGCATGACCTTAGAGCAAAGAAATGCTTATCTTAAAAAGTACAATCTGGAAGCCCTAGATACTCAAGAACACGATTTAAAGACTAAATATCAAAACTACCTCTCTGCTGAACTTAAAGCTAAAAGAATGACCAAAAAAGAAGTTACTACAAAGATGGCTAATTGGAAAGAAGAAATTTTAAAATTACCGGAAAATGTCATGGGTAAGATAGTAAAAGACGCTTTAGCAGTAGAAGATACTGAAACAGATAATAACAATGAGGTCAAAACTTCAGGAAAAATTTACACCATCAAAACTACTACGACAGATAGTGAAGGCGTGGAAACTACAACCTCAAAAGATTACGACATTACTAGGCCTATTGAAGAACCCAAATACACCGGACAAGCGGAACTGGATAAAAAACTCAAGTCAGCCTATAAATCAAGCCTAACCAAACGAATAAACGATATTGTCAAAGTTTATGAAGATGGCCAAATTCCCGCAGATGAAGCAGAAAAACTTATCGCTGAGATAAAACAACTTCAAGGTAAGTCTGGTACTGGCAGAGCTAAGACTTTAAAAATAGGTACAACTCCAAAATTCAAATCCCCAACAATCAAAATCTCATCATCTATCCCCAAAGTCTCGGTTCACTCTCCAAGTATCAAAATATCCATGCCTAAGACTAGCCAAAGTAAAGTCAAATTACCAACTTTTAAAAAGGCAAATCTGGCCAACAATACTGTCAAAGTTAAACAATTCAGACAACCTGTAGTCAAAATAAAGAATGGTTAAAAATTCAATAACTTGCTATAATACATCAAGCAATTTAGTTTTCTTGCTAATGCCACTCTCTTTGGGTGGCTTTTTTATTGCTTTAAAATCAAATGACACTTAATGAGCTTTTAAACCGAATTCACATTCTCCTAGAAAAAGATGTAGATTTCCCTATCTCTGGTGATGAAGAATATATTATTAGGCTTGAACTTATCAAAGATGCCGTTCAAGTGTGGGAAAAAGATGATGGTAACGGGACTAAGTGGAAAGAGCTTTTTACTAACTTAATTTCAGCTTCTGATGGAGATAAACTTACCGTAGCAGATACTTCCAGTTATTCTTGTCCGACTGATTTTGTCGATACTATCGGCTACCTTACTATAGGAACAGGTAATAACACAATCTATTATCAGAGAATCGAACCCTATCTTGCAAAGGAATACCAATCGGCACGGAAAGACGCATTTTACATATCTGGTAATAAAAAGTCTGGTTACAAAATCAATCTTGTCAACAGCATTCCTGCTGAAGATGACCTCGAAATCAACTATGACTACTACAAATCCGCTACCCTTCCTACACTAGACACGGATATTTTAGAAATGGACGACGACCAATTTGCAGTCTATTGGGCCTTAGCTGAACTTGTAAAAGATGAAGACCAAACCCTATCCTCTCAATATGCCTCAATCGCTACTCAAAAGTTAGACGCTATGAGACTTCGCAATCAACTAACCGACCCTTATCAAGACAATATCATTAGTGATTCTTTTAGAGGATTTGGCAGATGAAGATAGCGACTGCTAATTATTCCAAACGTCAGCCTACCATAATAAGGGTGGATAAATTTGATGGCGGATATTCCTCTCTTATCGATGAAGCTCGAATGCCAACTAAGTTTGCAGTACAAGCCTTAAATCTAATGCAGTATCAAGATGGTGTCTGGGGTACACGCTGGGGCTTTGATTATTATGGAAAAGAAATACCTGGTGAAACTTCAATCGACGGAGCTACCGAATACATCAAATCTAATGGTACAAGAGAAACTATCGCTATTGGAGGCACGACTGGAAAAATATACAAATCCCAAGACAAGGGAGATTGGACTCAAATCAGTGCGACTACTTTTACCCCCGGAAAGACTTATGACTTTTTACAGATTAGATCAGAACTCTATATCTGCAACGGAACTGATGCTCTCTCTCGTTATAACGGTTCAACTATAAGCACTTATGCTGGATTGACTGCTATTTCAGACTTATCCTTTACCCTCACAACTCTTACTACTGGTTCAAAGCATTATTACTACATGGTTACTGCTCTTAATGATGTTGGTGAAACAGAAGGCTCGAATGAGATTGAAGTGGCAGTAAACAAAGAGAGAGAAGTTTGGGCCACCAATGAAACTGTCAATCTATCTTGGACGGCAGTTACAGGAGCTAAACGCTATAACATCTATGCTTATGACCAAGCTGGTTATGAAGTCTTTTTAGGCTCATCAACAACTAATTCCTTTGTAGATGTGGGTACAGTTCCTTGGAATCCCTTTATTGAAGTACCAAATGACAATACGACTTCTGCACCTAATTTTACAACTATGGAAATGTCGGGTAATCGTATCTGGGCTACTGGTGATCCTGATAATCCTTATAGGGTTTACTTTACTGGTGTTGGCCAATATCTCGGTTTCTTTTCTCCCTTCTATGGTGGTGGATACATCGACCTTGAAAAGGGTGGTAGGGAAACTCCAGTTCGGGTAGTACATTATCGTAAGGGTAGTGGAGACTCCATGGCAACGGTTCTTTGTTCTTCTCCTGATGGTTTAGGCTCTATCTGGCAGGTTGATATCAATTCAAACACAGTTGACAACTTCACCTTTGCTATTCCGATGGCTTATAAAATTGTGGGTTCAATCGGTTCAAATGCTACTTTTTCTGTGGTCAAGGCTAAAGACAATATCGGATTTGCTAACACAAAAGGGGTGTTCTTCTTGCGTAATAAACCTCAAATGCTTAATATCCTCACGACTGATGAAACTTCTCAACCTATCCGTCCAGATTATCGCTCACTTAATCAATCACAAATAGGCAATCTTTGTGCTTACTATTATGAGGGAAAGATATTTTTTAGTGCCTCTGAAGGCTCCACAAATGACATTATCTTTATTTACGACTTAGAACGCAATAACTGGACTTATAAATGGTCTAGGGGCGTTAAACGCTTCTTTGAATACACCGAAAACAATACTGGGGACGGGAGAACACATTTTTTAGCCTTACCAGTTAGCGGAAATAGATTATGGGAAATAAGCGAAAACTTTGAAGGAGATTTTGGCCAACCCTTCTATCAAGGGTATTTATCCCCTCTCATTCCAGTTTCAACAGACAAAACAAACGTTTTAAAGCTCAAGGAGAGCTTAGTAGAGTTAGGACGGCCTAAAGGTACACTTACTTATGAATTGTTAGGCCTAGAGGCTAAAAAGGGTTTTTCTACCCTATCCTCAAGAACAATTACCTCATCAGTTTCAAATTCTGGTATGTCAACTGATTTTTACTCCGATTGTCTTATGTCGGACACCGCCGATGTTCCCACTTCCTTCTCACAGGCTTCAGTCAAAAAGGCAATCAAAATCCGTAAGCGAGTTTATGCCATTCAGCATAAAGTCTATTCTCAACAAGCTAACACTAAATTCCAAATATTATATTTTCAAACGAAGGGAAGATTATTAAACAAGCGTACCCCTTCCGCTTGGCTTCAATAAATTATGGCAAATTCTCTGGATAAATTTCGTAAAGGCGTGGCCCAATGGTCGGGCAATATAGGTTCAGCAGGGATATCAGACGCCGTTGTTAAAACTGTTCCCCTTGCCTCAACATCAGGTCTTCCCACCGATACAGCAGTAATGATAACTGTCAACCGTGTCGATGCTAATGGAAAGAAGACAGGTAACTATGAGGGTATAGTTGGTGTGGTCTCTGGAAGTAACCTCATAGACTGTATCAGAGGCGTTGAAGGTACAGCCCAAGCGTGGACAGGTGGAACGGTAGTTGAAGTTTTACACACTGCTAGTAATATAAATGAATTAATTGATGGCATTCTCGCCGAACATAATCAAGATGGAACGCATACAGACGCTCTCGTTACTTCTCTTAAAGCCTCTGGTGCTGAAATAAATACTGGTACAGAAGATGCCAAGATAGTTACCCCTAAAGCCATAGCAGATAGTAATTACATTCAGAATAAAGACGGTTGGATAAGTGCTAATGAAACTTGGACTTATAAGAGTGGGACAGAAATTACCGTTCCCTCTGGAGCGGCTTCAAAATACGCTAAGGGAGATAAGATTAAACTCACTCAAACTACTGTTAAATACTTTTATATTATCGGAGTAGCGGATACGGTTTTAACCATAACTGGGGGTTCTTCTTACACCCTAACAAATGCCGCCATAAGTGCTAATTACTATTCTCACGCTTCTAGTCCAATCGGGTTTCCATCTTATTTTTCTTACACTCCAGTTCTTAGTGCTGCTGGGGGGACAATACCGGTATTTACAACTAATATTGGTTTTTTTAACATTGTTGGAACTCTTTGTCATTTTAATTTTAATTTTTCAGGTGATGGTGGGACCGATGGAAGTGGAACTGATGACTTAAAAATTTCTACCCCAGTTACTCACTTACAAATAGATGGAATGCTCGGAACTATTGGCTGGTATGGCACGGGGACTTCGGAAGATGAAGGAATTATTGTTTGGAGTTCATCAACACTTATTGCCCCTAGAAAGTCAATAACAATCCCCTTAACATCTGGGGAGTTTCCAAATGGGGAAAGATGGTTATACGGTGAGTGTACTCTATATATTTAAACAACGATGACACTTAAACAACTTTTAAATAACTATGAAATCTGAAATCTCTATCGCTCTACTCAAAAAAGACATCTCCTATATGAAAAAAGGGATAGATGATATTAAAGGTTCATTAAACTGTATGGTCAAAAATGACAATGATTATAAAGATATGAAAGACAAAGTTGATACTTTGTGGGATATCAAAAACAAACTAATTGGTTACATGCTAGGAGCTGGAATCTCAGGGGGAGTTATTGGTTCACTTCTCAAAGGGATTGCTACCGACGTGATAGCAATGTTGAAATGAGGCTTATGAGGTATATTCAAACTCACCTTG
>JAKPKF010000279.1 GCA_029553845.1 bacterium
AAAGTCTTCTCAGCAGGCGTTAATACTTTATCATATGTATAGTCAGCCATCTTAGCTGCAAAGGCTTCAGCCGGACTTCTAACAGCATTAAACCTATCAGTTGTATCTATCTTAATAGCCTCTGGGTTAATCTTACCTTCAGCATCATAGAACTTGTTCATAAAATGCTGTCTATAAATAGCCCTATCAGCACTGGTTAGAACATTATAGAAAGCCCAATGTGATACTTCATGGGCAAGAGACTTAGGGTTCTTAATAGTCACAAGGTTATCTACAAAACTATAAAATCCACCAACTTCCTTAAGCTTTGGATCTATCTTAAGCTCAAATGTAGGCTGCTTCTTAAGCGTATCAAGAATAGTATTAGCAATCTTAGCATGTCCAGGTTTTCCTTTATAATGACTAGCAATAGCCTTTCTAGAAAAGGCCATACGCTTATCTCTAATCTTACTATCTGCAATAGCTTCAACTTTCTCAATAGTCTTGAACCATTCAACTGCTTCAGCCTTTGTAAGTGGCATATGTTGATAAACTCTAGAAAGCAAATACCTAGCCCTATCTTCACTAATACTATCTAACCTATTTCTTGCATTATATAACTCTTTCTCTACATCAACTTTAGCTTTAACAGAATCAGCATGAATCTCTTTATTCCACTTATCTGAACTGAGGAACTCGACATAGTCCTTAATAACTTTCTCTCTTGCAAAGTTAAGCTCTGCAGGCATACCCTCTGCTTCAAGCCTAGCTTCCCAATCCTCAGCTTCCGCCTTACTCTCCCTATCAGCTTTAATCTCCTGAGCCCTAGTCTTAACAGGCTTACCAATATCGGTAATAGGACTAAGATCTTCACCTGGAATATGCTCAGCATCTATCTCCTCAACAGCTTCCTTAAGTGGAACTCGACGCCTATATAAACCTTTCTTCTGCTTCCCAGTCTTCTCATAATAAGCATCAAGTCTTTGCCTTACAAGATCCCTACGACTCATATAATCTTCGAGTGTAAGTATAGGCTCTCCTTCTTCATTCACTTCAAGAAACTTTCTAAGCCTCTCAGTAGGTTCCAGGAGTTCACCAAAAGGGAGTTCATTACCAACTTTCTCTGCCAGCGCTACCATCTTAGCTTCAAGCTCAGGTGTTATCTTATCAGGAGTAACACCTTCCATCTCCTTACGAAGCGCAGCAAGCTCCTGCTCAATCTCTCCCATAGCACTAACTTGCTTTTTACTTGGATTAAGCTTATTTGTACTACCAAGTGTATTATATCTAGCCTTGGCAGCTGCCTCAACTTTACTCGCAAGCTCTCTTGCCTTCTCTATCTCAGCAGAAGTCTGCTTAACTTCAGGCACTATATTAAACGTCCTATTATATTGCTCTCTCTGCTTAAATCCAGGAAGCTTCTTTATCCTCTCAAGCTCCTCAACAGCAAAGACATTTGTATCTTCAAGTGCCTTAAACTCTTCTGCTGTCAACGCCCCTTTGTTCAATTTTTGAACAGAGGGTGCCTCAGGCTTTGCTTCAGAAACGATATTAGCGCCTTCACCAAATAAGGCCTGTGCCTGCTCTCTTGCATACGTATCAACTAGACTATCTGTCTTATATAGTTCCCTTACCTTAGCAACATCTCCTATCTCCTTAACCTTATCTAAGACAAATAATTTAGTATCAGCATCAAGCTCCTTAACAGCAACTTCAGCAGGATCTTCTATCTTAACCTTAGAACCCTCTTCCTGCTCTTTCTTAATCATATCTTGAAACTTAACAAGGTCCTCTTGCTTCTTATTAAGATCATCGACAAGCTGTCTACGCCTACGCTTTGCAACAGTATTAGCTCCACTCACAGCAGTTGTAGCTCCAAGCAGATCTGGCTTTAAAGAAGGTTGTATAATACCTCCAGTTGTAGCAGTATCTGGAATACCAGCCTTCTCTGCATTAGCCTGTCTCAAAGCAAACCTTTCTGCTCTAGGTCCTGCTTCTATAGCCTTCTTAGCCATCTGAGCTCCACCTGTGCCAGCTTTAAGAGCTCCAAGTGTAAGTCCAGTAATAGCAAGACCTTCTGGTGTAACGTCTCTACCTTCAAGTCCAGCCCCTACAGCTTCACCTCCACCAACTTGAAGTGGGAAAGCAGTTTTCTGCAACACTTTACTAATTCCTGGAAGCTTAGCAATAGGACCTAAGGCTCCCATAGTCCCACCAATAGCACCTCCAAGCCCAGCATGCTTGGCGATTGTACTAGGTGAATCTCCTCGCATATAAGCTTTAAAAGCTTCAGTACCTGCCATAGCAGTGGCTGGAATAACAGTAGCTGAACCTCCCCAAGTTGCTGGTAAAGCAAGTGTAGCAGGAAGTGCACTAACAGCAAACGCAGGTATATCACCAGCAAGTGTAGCACCACTTCCTATAAGCTCCTGCATAAATCCCTTTGGCTGATATTTAGGCTGGGTATATCCTTCCTCTCCACTAAGTGCTCTACCTACAAGACCAGTAGCAGATTCACCAAATCCTTGCTTAATAATATCCCAAGTAGAAGGCTCCTTAGGCTTAGCAACACTTTGTATACTAGGAGTATCTTCAATAGGTGTAGCTTTATATACTGGAGTCTCCTCTATTGGAGTAGCCTGATATATAGTTTCACTCATGATAACCTCACTTTATATTATACTTTTTACCATTATATTCTACAACACCTGAACCAACAACTTTCGCTTTAACCTTCTTCCCATTCAGCTCAACAGTAACCTCAGATCCAACTTTAGGGGATGGTCTTGTAAAAGTAGTCTTTTGTGGAGTAGTCCCAACACCAAGTGTTGCAAGTCTATTCCTATATATAGCAATCTCAGTATCAAGTGATTCAGCTTGCTTCATCTGCATAGGTGAGGCCTTAACCTTATTTCCAAGTATAAAATCTCTCTCTTGTGAAGGCTTATCAGGATGACCATCTGGAAGTGGCAACTCAATGTTTCCCATCATCTTCCTCATCGCAATAGCACCAGTCATAGCATTCTGCACAGCTGCTCTTTCAACCCCAGCTGCTTGAATACCTGCTGAAGTAATAGCTCCACCTGCAGATAACCTAGCAGCTTCTATCCTAGCATTAGCATTTCTGTCTGCATTAACTATTGTACCAAGATCAGTAATCCCAAGCGTTCTCATAACATCTCCATAGGTATCTCCGTATCTCTTGAGATTAGGCTCTCTAACAGGAACTGTAGAAGCATCAGCTATAATCTGATCTCTAAGCCATAACTCAGCATTCTTATCTCCCATCTTCTTAGCATACTCTATCTGCCCTTGACGTTGAATATAAGCAGGACTCTGTTCCCATAAGAACTTAGCATTTTCAGTAGAAGCCTTCTGCAAACTTGCTTGCGCTGTAAGATTCTCTGCAGTAGCCTTCTGCTCATTAATCCTCTGTGTAGCAGTATCAGTAGCCATCTTAAGAGCTGCTTCAGGCCCTAACATACCACCAAGGTACATAAGCATATTACTTCTTTCTTCAGGAGTAGCTTCACCAACTGGGGCGTTGACAATAGACTCAGGACTCCCAGTGCTAACTCCTGAGCCTTCATTAAAAGACTTTGGACCTTGACTTAATAGACCAGGTAATTTACTATAACCTCCTGGAGAAAATGTAGTATCCATCTGCTTAATATTACTCATAGAAGGCTGCTGAGCTTGACCTCCAGTTGTCTTCCTCTCAAACGTAACCTTTTCCTGCACATCAGGAATACCATTAGCGTTAAGATCACCTGGAGTTGCAACAGGTCTAGCCTGAGCTCCAGGTGTACTTGGAGCCATCTTAGAAACTCCAGACGTTGTAAGATTTCCTCCAAGCTTTCCAGAAACAAGACCTTGTGCAAGATCTCCAAAAGCATTTCCCCAAGTCTTATTAGCCCCACTTCCCTTAAGTGCAACCTGTCCAGCTGATGCAAGAGCAGGAGCTAACTTAGAAGCATAACCTCCAAGTGTATTCATAAATCCACCTACATTATTTCCCAAGTTATTATACCAAGGAAGTTGCTGAACAGGGGCTTGAGCAACTGGAGCATATGCTTCCCCAGCAAGTTCTTCCATAAGTGCTCTTCCAGCACTTGGATCGTATGTATCTCCAGTTAATTTATAAGCATCACTCCACATAATAAGTCCTCCTCTTAAGAATAAAGTTTCTGTTCAGGTGTTTCTTCTTTATACTCTCCAATACTACTAGATAAGATAGGAAGTCCAGTACTTGGAACAAGCACTTCTACAAATCCAGACTTCTTAGCCTTCTTAGCACTCTCAGCTCCTCGTATTCTAGTCATAATAGTATCTACAGATTCATCACTAGTACTACTTCCAGCCCTGCCTTCTTCTCCTTCAACATAATAAGGTTGACCATCTGCACCTATCTGCTGTCCAAGTTTTCCAAGGTTAGAGTTAAGAGCTATCTTTCCAACCTCTCCCATTAAGCCTCTAACTTTATCCCACAGACTAACATCAGGATTATCTGGATCATAGAACGTAGGAAGGTTATACTTATACTCTCCAGGATTATCCTGTGGAGTTATAGTAGTATTATACTTAGGTTCATTAACTGCACCACCCATAGTATAATCAGTAATAGGATTAAGCCAAGCTGCATATTTAAGTTCTGGATTAACTTCAACTTGAGGCAAAGTCTGACCAGATAGTTCAGACAATCCAGCTCCACCTTGATTATAAAAGTCTCCAATAGTTCCACTTGTCTTAACACCAGTTGCCATATCACTTATAGTTCCAAGGTTAGCTCCAACTGCTTGATTAGTATAAAAGTCATTAGGAATATCTGGACTAGTAATACCTCCATAAATCTCTCCAGCTGATCCACTAAGTGCTCCACCTACTCCACCTAAACCTGCTCCAATAGCTAATGGCTCAATACTACCTTGCTCATAAGCAGCTGGAATTTGACCAATAGCTCCTTTAGCAGCACCTTCCACAACCTTACCAGCTACATTGCCAACTGCTTGACTTCCAGTAGCACCTGCAACTCCACTTGGCATTGTAGTAGAAGCCATATCAACAAAACTACCTGGAGTATAGTTCCCTACACTACCAGATACATAGTTCCCAAGTCCTTGCGTTGCAGCTCCAGCTCCATAGGAAATACCTGCATTTACAAAGTCTCTTCCATAATCCTTAGACCTAGTTCCTGCGCCTATCTTACTCCCAATACCACTACCTATAGCCGCACCAGCTGCAGTTCCAATAACAGGAACATATGATCCAACTATACCTCCAACAGTGGCTCCAATGGGTTGAGCGTAACCTACAACATCAGGAGCAATATCATATAAGATATCTCCAGTCTTTCTTAGTGAATAATCAATAGTCCCAGCAGGATCAACTGCTCTATCAATTCCCTTCCAAACATCAAAGCCTCCATCTTCAGTAGCAGCTTTATAAGCCTTAGGTAGTTGAGCAAAGCCTCCAGAAAATATATCAGCAGATACATCCTCTAACCAATTCATATCAGATTCATCCATACCTAGTGCTGGACCTACGTATCTGATAACTCCAGTAAAGGGAGCTTCACCTCGTTCAATAACATCTAACACACCTAAACTTAACGCTGAAGCAACTGGATTATATACTTTCTCAGGAAGTACTGCTCTTCCAACTTCTGATAAGCCACCTGTAGCAACTGCCGCTACTACTCTTCCTACACTTCCCATCTCATACCTCCACAAGGTATATATTAATACCTTCTATTGGACTATTAAGCTTCCTAATACCAAGCTTTCTAAAGGAGCAATACTTATGTACATACTGGTCAAGTCTACTTCCAACATCAGTATGTATACTAACATTGTTGCAATCACTTCTTCTTGCCAACTTAACAAGCTCATCAGAAAGTCTGATAACCTTACTAATGCTTCTATATCTAGGATCTATAAAGAAGTGATGCAAGTTACAGAGTTTTCCAATCTTATCAACTGACATAAACCCTATAACCTTATCCTTATACAACATAACTTTTGTATTGATATTAAGCACATCTATCTTCTCATCAGCAATACCTGCTTCATTAAGATAGTTTCTAATAATAGGATAATACTTAATATCAAAGTCTCTTATCATTGCGCACCACCTAAAATACCTGCAAGACCACCAATAATAGAACCCCAACCAGCTCCTTCATTACCTCCAATAGCTCCACCAACCATAGCTCCAGCAGCTGCACCTGATAAACCAGATCCAATAACCCTTGCAGTCTTATTTCCATCAACTGGAACAGAACCTGTAGTTCCACCTCCAATACCTGCAAGCATGTTAGCTCCATACTTATACGCCTCAAGTGGCCATCTCCCAAGGTCACCTGCAATAGCCTTGGTCTCAGTTAAGTAGTCCTGATTAGCAGCAATTTTAAGCCTCAGCTCATCAATCCACATAGCTGCAATAACACGACCAAATTCAACCTTCTGCAAATACATCCTTATCATTTCACTAGTAGCAGCTTGTATCAAATCTGCTCTCTTCTGCTCAGCTTGAAACTCCATATCAGCTTGAAACTTATCAACCTTATCATTCCTATCAAGCTCTATAATAGCCCTGCCTATCGTAAATGCACTAGTCATAACTGCGTTAATATCTCTCATTCCAGCTTCAAATCTTGGATATACTTTAGTAGTAATCTCATTATCAAGGAAGTTAGCATGAGCAGCTGTCCTAGCAGCAATATTATCAGCTGGAGAATAAACAGCTTCAATCTGAGCTGCAGCTGATGTACTAAATAAGTCATA
The DNA here is from genome assembly GCA_029553845.1 of bacterium. The sequence continues at coordinate 6,762 of JAKPKF010000279.1, forward strand.
GTCATTATCTGCATCAAGTGATGTTATAATAGTTTGAAAAGCAGTAATAGCTGTACCCATTGCAGTTACATCAGTAGCTGGATCATAACCAACTAATCCTGTAAAAGGGTTACTTGCTACAGCTGATGTAATAACACTATCAAGTGCATTCAACCAAGTACTATGTATAGTCTCCATATATGCTGGATAAGATACCATGATAACCTCCTATATATTCATATTAGCAAACACAAATCTTGTCTCAACTTCATGCTTACTAACAATATCTAGGATCTTACTATTCATAATATAAGCTCCTATCTTAGAACAACCTAAAGACCAAGCGTGTTTCTTAAGTGTCTCAAGCTCCCTTAACCAGTTTATCTTAGCCTCTTTATCTATAACAACCATATTATATATAAGCAGTATATTAACACCACTTATATCTCTCATAACAGTTGTTATAACAAACCCTATATTATGTCTATCTTTATCATCATTACATAGCCAAAGCTTAGTATGATTATAGTCAAACATAAGGCTATACAAGATATTGTTAGTGTCATAAGTTCCATAGTCTGCAGTAGGAGGAACTGTATCTTCTATATGCCCTTTGAAGAGAGGCCAATAGTTACTAATTTGTTCAGGCAGCAGATCCACTAGCATAATTTCCCCTTACACTTGTCTTATCAGTTAACTTCCACTCAACTGTTATATTGTTAATCTCTACACTCTCAACTGGACTAGACATAATACATATCTTAAAGTCTGTTCCACTAACGATTGGCGTAGAAACTCCATTAGGTGAACACCTTACCCAACCTGTAGACCTAAACGCTTCAGACCTACTATTCCGCCACTTAATCATAATACCACTATTACTTCCAATACTTCCACCTATCTCAACTTGCTGAATAGTCTTTATAGCAGACAAATTAAAGTCAACAACATCAGTTTCTATATAAACATACTCACTTCCCATAATCTTACTAGCACCACCAAAGAAGTTACTGGTGCAGGAATCTATAAACAACTCCTGTGCTATAAGCGAAGTCCTTAGATTAATAACAGATGTTATTGCAACCCCTATCTCAGTGAGTCCACTTCCAGTATATACAAAGGATCTAAGTCCATTGCTTATATAGAACTCATCTTCATCTTGATTATAAGTTACTACTATAAGTCCCTTTCCAGTAGTAATACTAAAATCCTCTTGCATAGGCTTAAAAATATGCCTATAACCAAGAGCAGTAGAAACATAACCCTGTCCATACTGACCCATGCTTATCTCTCTAAGCTCACCTTCCCTATCTACATAAAGCTGCTTATTCCTTCCATCTCCAGCAGCTGCAAGTGGATTCATAATACCTATATTACTAAGCAAAGTGTCAAAGCTATAAGTAGGAGCAGGTGAAGCAACTGGAGATAAAAGGCTTACAGACATAGTAGTATAAGTAACAACTGAATTCTTCAAAGGAAGTAAAGCCATAACAGTTTCATCAGAGCTAGTTCCCATATAAGCAAACCCAGCCTCATTCTTCTTCGTATTAGCTGTAGCCCCAAGGAACCTAAAAGCTCCAATCTCAGACCATCTTACTATACGACTATCTGATGGAAATGTAGCTTCAGTAGTATTATAACTTCCACCAAGTAGAACTTGTCCTTTGAAGAGACAACCACACATAGGAGGCCCCCAACTAGCTAGCCACTGAGTTGCAACGTAAGTAGCTGAAGTTCCCTCAGCAGTAAGCATAGCCTCAGTTATTGTAATATTACTAGGGGATATATAACCTTCCACATAGGAAAAAGAAATAACATCAGCAAGTGTTGCTCTTGTAGTTGTAAACTCAGAATCAAACCAAGGTGTCTTTCCAACTACACACCACTTAGCCCCTATGTCATTAACATTGCTAGGTATTATAGTAACAGTAAAGTCTCCCATTAGCTCACCACCAAATAAGATTCTGCGTTTGAATCATAGTATACAAACTTACTTCCACTTGTAAAAGCTGGATAACCCATAATAGGAATACAAACCCAAGGCCATATAGTTGCACCAGTACTATAACTCATTAAATAAATGTCAGGAGTCCCAGCAACAACTGGATCTGTAACCTTATAAAGCCCTTCAACAGCTCCAATAAAAACTCCAGCATCTGTTAAGAAAACCTGTGGAAAAGGCCATCTCCTTGTTATAGTAACTGCATCACTTGTCAAATAGTCATAAAAGCTACGAGAAGGATCTAACACATCATTGATATCTGGTATATATCCCTTAAGACCTTGAGGTAGTACTTTAGCATTCCTACAATCTACAAATAAGCCATTGTTCCTAGTAGTAATCTCACCAGGCCTAAGGCCTCCACCCTTCTCAAAACCCTTACTAATAACAGTCCTAAAGGCCTTCATACTAGCCTCCAATCTGGTTTATATTATAAGATTCTTGATCAGCAAAGTCTTTATCAAGACCATCTACATCAACTTTAAGAGCACTCATCCAATCATTAGCACCTTCAGTATTTCTATAGAACGTCTCAAGCTCATAAAGAGCAGCCTTAAGAAGTATCTGAGGATGAACTTCAGTCCACATACTCTTGGTCTGCGTCCAAGTTCCAGATGAAACTGTTGCACTAAGTGTTGGACTATAGAATGTGCCATAGACGCTGATATAGTAAGTGGTATCTGGAGGAGGCATAATTACTATGCCACTATACTTATAGTGATCAGGAACTGTAGCATGAAGCTGAAGATCATCTATATCGTAATATCCTGATAGGCTTGTAGTAGTACTACTATCGGGAAAAGGTCTAAGAATTGCAGGAGCATAATAGTATGGAGTTCCCTGATCTATATCTCCAAGCTGCTCTTCATACTCTTCCCTAAGCCAATCAAGATCAACTCGAAGCAATTCTACAAGCCCATCTGTAGAGTTTCCAGCCCATGCCTTATGAACTGCCCTAAGTCCTTCTACATAAACTTTAATAGTCCCTGCAGCTACTGACTTAACATACTTAGCCTTCATCATGCCAGTGTTCTGCATTCTATCCAGGTGAGCCTGCCCAGCGTTTATATAGAAATCAGCTCCATTATCAGTAAGATCAGCATTTATAAGATCATACCTACCTGATAGTTCACAGAACTTCTTCCTAAGTAAATAGTAATCCACTTTAACCCCCTTTGTTCAATATTTGAACATAGGGCAGGGAGTTGTAAGAACCTCCCCACCCTATGTCGCCGCTTACCTGGAGGAGAACACGGCTACGCAGTATGGTTCAAACCAACACCATTCAAGAACGCTGCAGTGTAAGGATGATGATATTCAAGACCTGCTTCAGTCAAGAACTCTTCCTGTGTCCCATCAATCCTACCACCATTAGTGCCAGCTGCTGCAGTACCCTTCTCAGACTCACCGTAGAAGTTCGTATCATCAATATAGCGATAGACACAATTCTCAGGCTCAAACAACAGCATTGAGTTACGAAGCGTAGACTCAATGTTGAACAAAGGATGCGTTTTCAAGTAGATCTTCCCAAAGGGAGTGACCCACTCAGTAACATTTATGCCATAGGCCTTAGTTACACTGGTCATCGTGAAGTGAGAACCAGCCTGTGCAAGACGATTGATGCCAAGAAGAGCACCAGTTCCACACACTGCCAGTTTTTCCTGCCTTCCATATCTGAAGACCCGCTCTAAATACTCATTCAGGAACTCATCTCCACCTCCATCATCTAACCAGTTTTTACCATGGTAGGTAGCATCCAGCTGGAAGTCAGCAACATTACCACTGTTGTTAGTGCGTAGACAAGTGATAAGCCCTTCAGTTGTCCGCTCAGGCTTACCATTATCTCCAGTGCCTTCATAAGGAATACCAAATAAGAAGGCCTTCTCCATCTCAATACCGTGGAGTTCAAGCGCTTCCCTCTTGGCTTCTTTATACTGGTCACCAGTGCGAAGCTTCGTCTTTCTTGCCGTCCTTGTAATAGACAGCGGCGTACGGAAGATCTGCGTATAGTTATACAGCTTATCAGGATCATAAGCAAGAGCAGAAGGCATCGCAGCACCTTCAGCATTCACGTTACCAATGACCATAACCTTATCACAATCACTTAGATCATGGCCATACGCGCTGTTATCATCAGCTTCCAACAGCTTAACACCAATACTGGAAGAAGATCCATTACTGGTACGAGCAGTAACCTTACCAACAACATCAACTGTAAAGTCAGAAGCATCACGCATAACAACAGTATGACCAACTCTGAAGTGAATAATATCAGATGCTGACATCTTCAAATACAA
>JAKPKF010000285.1 GCA_029553845.1 bacterium
AAAAATTAGGTTGTCTTTATAAAATATATTAACTTTGTGTAAAGAATGAACAATGTGTGAGTTTTGTATAAATACCAATTCTAAAACTACGGTTTCTAACAGGTATGATCCTACAAGGACTACGGTTCTTCGTAATAGGGCTGTGGCTGAAAGTAATCGTAGATTTCGTGAACTTGCAAATAAGATAAAGAAATTGGTTGACACAGACGATGTTTTTGGTTTAAAAGAAATTCATACATTTGTTGAACCAGGAGATAGGGCTTACCAATTTTTAAGTAATGCACAAAAAGTTGAAGAATTTCGTAAATGGTTAGAAGAACAAATTGAAAAAGGAATTATTACGGTAGAAGACCTTGGACAATCAGGACCTGCTTATTTTAAAACGTGGTGGGGTAAATACGTAACAGACAGTTATAAAAGAGGTAGGGCACGAGCTCAATCAGAATTAGAAAAAGCTGGATATGATATTTCTTTTACAGATTTGTTTGTACCTTTACAAATAGATGCTTTAGCCCTTGTGTATGTACGTGCTTATTCTGAATTAAAGGGAATAACCTCCCAAATGGGCCAACTTATTAGTCGTGTACTTGCACAAGGTTTAGCTGATGGTACTGGTGCTAAAGTTCTTGCAAAGAAACTTGTTTCTGTAATTAATGGTGCTGGTGTTGGTGATTTAGGGATTACAGATAGTTTAGGAAGATTTATACCAGCAATGCGTAGAGCTGAGATAATGGTAAGAACAGAATTAATTCGTGCCCACCATTTAGCAATGATTAATGAGTTTAGAAATTGGGGGATTGATGGGGTGTACATTATTGCAGAATGGAGAACTACTAATGATGACCGTGTTTGTCCTATTTGTGCTGAGAATAATGGTAAGAGATTTACATTGGATGAGGTAGAAGGAATGATACCAGTTCATCCACAATGTCGTTGTATTGCTTTACCTGTTGTTGTTAAAAAGAATAGGAATACTTAAAATTACTGATATGGAAATTTGTGTAAATTTTACATTAAAAGGATATACACCTTTGATTGAGGTAATTGAAGAGATCCCTCATTATGTTGTTCCTGTTGTAATGATGGTAGAAGGGGTGCATAATGGAAGTGGTGGGAGAACTTTTCATTCTTCTCAGGAATTATCTAATTCTGTAGAATTATGGCAAAATGCTCCTGTAACAATACATCATCCTGTTATTGGAGAAGAATTTGTTTCAGTTCATGAAGATGGTATAGAAGAATCTTATGTGGTTGGTTACGTATCTGAAGCTATTATGAAAGGTACTAAATTAACAGCTACTTTGAAACTTAATTGTGAAAAATTAAACGAATTATCACCGGAAACAGTCCAAGCCATACAAAACGGAAATATAATGGAAGTTAGTATTGGTGTTTTTACGGATAATGAAGAAAAAGAAGGTGAATGGAATGGAGAGACGTACGAAAGAATAGCCCATAATCATAGACCGGATCATCTCGCTCTTCTGCCCGGAGAGGTCGGTGCGTGTTCAGTGAAAGATGGGTGTGGTTTGAGAGTTAATAATAATAAAAAAGAGGGAGGTACAAATGTGGATGTAGTAACAGTGAATTCAGAAATGTTAAAGCATTTGAATAAAGAGGGTTTTGCTGTTGTACCAATTACGATTAACCAAGAAGGTTTTTCTGCAATTATGAATCGTATCTATGATATGTTAAATAGTATGAACTCACAAGGTGTGTACCACTATTTGGAAGAAGCATATGATGGGTATCTTATTTATAACAAGAGAACTGAAGATGGAAAGTCTGAATTGTATAAACAGTCATACCAAACAAATGCTGATGGAACTATTGAACTGACAGGGGAACCTGTGAAAGTTACGCGAAAAATTGAATACATTCAAGTAAACAACAAAAAAGAAGAAGAAATGTGTGAACCGTGTAAAGAAAGGGTCAACGAACTAATTGCACACGAATCTACTCATTTTGACGAAACTGACAGGGAATGGTTGGAAGCACTTACCGAGGATAAGTTGGATAAACTTGTTCCGAAAAATATGCAGGTAAATGTTACCTTACCTTCCGTAGAAGATGCTGTTAAAGTGATTCAGACTAATGCAAAAGGTTTGGACGATTACCTGAATGTTCTTCCTGAAAATGTAAGAGCCGAAGTAAATCTCGGTCTTGCTACTTTTAAGGAAAGAAAAGATGCCCTAATTGCTTCTATCCAAGCTAATACTGAAAAGGATACTTGGAATGAAGATGAACTGAATGCAATGTCTTTAAATACATTACAGAAACTGGAAAAATCAGTTATTAAGAAAGGTGAAATGCACGATTATTCTGTGAACGGGCTTCGTGGTGCTACGACAGAAAAAAGTAAGGTTGAACCTTTGATGTTGCCTATTCAATAAAT
>JAKPKF010000288.1 GCA_029553845.1 bacterium
TTGATCTATACCTTTTACACCTTTAAAAGGCTGTTTAACTATTTTCCACTTTGTATCTCCGCTTGGCCCTTGAATTTCTTCGACGAAGAGGACTCTCTTTCCGTTTACATCTCGTTCATTGAAGCGAATACGGACGATGGGATTACCTATATTACTATATGCTGAATGACCATCTTGCCATCGTACTCCTATCTCTTGCTGATCTACCCACTTATTTAGCATATTACGAGCATCTTCGTGAGCTCTCTCAGCTGCTGCACGATCACTAAATTTACCAGTAGATTTATAACTATCGTAATAGGATTTATAAAATTCTTCAAACTTACTATCTAAAACTTCTCTTGTTGGAGGTTTATGTTTACTTGGAGCCGTAACAAACAACTCTCTATAACTTCCAGGCTTGTATCCAGGTTCTGAGTATCGCTCGAATTGGACTGGAAGCTTAGCGTCATCTTTATTTAAGTATTCTTCTGTAGGTCTGTAATTATCTTTTCTTTGCTCTGCTACCATCTGAGCAAATGTTATTATGTCAGTTGGCTCTCCTGCTGCAAGTCTTGCAGCTTCTTCGCGAATAGTCTTATCTTGCTGCTGTAAATACCTATTTGCGCGTGATACCTCAGCATTTAAAATGTCTTGATAAGACTTATCTGGTTTTCCCAGCATAACATCCTCAAACTTTGTTCCATGCACAGCAAGCTCTTCCAGCACCTGCCCCTTTGTAACCTTTCCTCTTAGATGCCCAAACACATCATTCCACTCGTCGACAGTAACACCTTTATTATAAGCCATCTTTCTTGCTGAGTCAATGGGAAGACTTAGCTTCATATCTTTATTGACAAACTCTTCGAGCTTGGAGTAGAAAGGTTTTCTTTCTGCGGTAATGACTGATCCTGCTTCGCTCTTCAACTTATCTCCAAGCTTTCCAAACACTCCCTTTGCAGACTGAGGTTGTTCTACAATCTTTGCTGAAGATAAAGCAGCATTTGCGCGAGCTTCCGCGTCTGCTCCTGCATCAACTCTTTGCTCAGCTTTGATGTCAATTTTTGACACATCTCCCTGCTGCCTTCGGGCATCTTGACGTAGGTCTAAAAGAGGTTTTTCAATAGAAGTAGGTCCAGGACGCTCAACACCTTTCACTTCAGGAATACTCTCAATCTCAAATCCTTCAGGAAGCTCAGGAAATCTTTCATA
>JAKPKF010000292.1 GCA_029553845.1 bacterium
CATAGCATGGAACACATTATTAACTGCATTAAAATATTTCTGCCTGTTTGTAGGACGTTTACTCCTAAATAGTGGAATTGCGGTCATATTTAAGCGGAAGAATTAGAAAAATCAACAATACTCTCATCACCTAATGTTCCATCTAGGACTTGATGGTGTGAAGCTCACAAGCTTCTTGATAATCTGTGTTGATAGAAAACTAAACCTTTAACCAAAGATGGTGTATAATATGCAATAATCATTACCTTAACAGTAAAAAAGGAGTATCCAACAATGAAAGTTTTTCTAAGCTGGTCAGGATCAAAAAGCAAGCAAATTGCATCAGTTTTTAAGGATTGGCTTCCTTCTGTTATTCAATCAATTGAGCCATTCATCTCTTCAGAAGATATTGAAATAGGTAGCCGATGGAGTAATGAAATTGCACAGGAGTTACAAGAAACGTCATTCGGCATAATTTTTCTAACAAAAGATAATCTAAATGCACCTTGGCTAAACTTTGAAGCAGGTGCATTGTCAAAAGCATTGAATAGATCTTATGTTGCTCCCTTTTTATATGATATTAAACCATCAGATTTAACGGATTCTCCGATTGCTCAGTTTCAAACAACCTCTCGCTCAAAAGAGGATGTGTATAGATTAATGGAAACTATAAATAATGCTAATGAAGAAAACAAACTTCCCGAAGAGCGTTTGAAGTCCGCCTTTGATACATGGTATCCAAATTTAGAAAGCTCTCTAGAAGCTATTATGAAGAACCAAACGGAACATAATGAAAGCTCAAAAAAACAAACAAAGATTAAACAAGCAGATTACGATATCTTGGAGGATATTCTGGAATCTTCAAGAAATACACAGCGTTTATTGGGCAATACTGACATGAAGTTATATAAAAATATTGAAGATCTTCAAGAACAGATTGAACGGCTAGAAATGAGTATAGAGAGAAATTCATTCGATGAGCTAAGGAGACGAAGGAGTAATAGAATTGATGTATTGTTTATAAATGACTTTTTACGTCGAGATGAAATGAATAAATCCTTTCAATATAGATTTCCAATTGTTATTGGGCTTATCAAAGAAGATTTCCCATGGATATATGATGCTGGAAGAGAATTCATAGATACTCTAAAAAAATCAAGGGGGAATAATCAAGCAATCCTAAGTGCACATGAATCATTTGAGAGAATACTTGAATTAAGTAGTCAGCCAATTTATATGGAAACATTTATAAATTCTGAAATCGACATGCTAAGTATAATGAAGTTGATGAATTTGTTAGCTGATTATACGCGAGGGGTTGTGGATGAGTATATCTATAATCCGGATTTCATGCTCTAAAGGTAAGCGCTCCTGACTTTCGGACTTGATAAGTCAATGATCCGCTAAAATCATTATCTGAGAGTCTGAAATGTAGATTTCTGATAGATTTGGTTTATATATTTTCTCCTATTAACTCCTACTTAATGTCTTTACAGTCTCTCATCTCCATGCTACACTCCAATCAAGTGGAGAGCTTGCGATGTATGTTGGAATAGGCGGTCCGAAGGGCTATGAGCAGGTAACCATCCGTGAGGATGTCTACATTCCCGCCACCGGCGGCAAGAAGACCAAGATCATCAGGAAGGTCGGCAAGCTTGCCGACCTGATGGCGGAGGATCCGGACTTCCTTATCAAGCTGAAA
>JAKPKF010000312.1 GCA_029553845.1 bacterium
CAGTGGTTAGAAACACATGGTAGAAATTCAGACTTTTATCGTGTTAGAGCTTTGGGAGAGTTCCCAAAATCTGAAAGCGACTCTTTAATAAGTATCGATGAACTTACTTCTTGCTATACAAGACCTGAGAACAGAAGTTTATACTATCCAATAATAGCCGTTGACCCTTCTGATGATGGCGGTGACTGTACCGATATTGTTGCTGGTGTTGGTTACTGTGTAAAATACTGGCATACTATAGACGGAAAGACAGACGGAATAAAGAATGTAACACAGGTTCTAAAAGCGTGTAGATACTTGCGGGCTAATGCTCGTGAGTTTGGATTTCCTGACCACCTGCCGATTGATGTTATTGTTGACGTTACAGGTATTGGTACTTCTACTCGTGACCTTCTTAAACTTCAAGAGAGAAAAGAAAACATACGGGTTGTAGAGAATAAATCTTCGTGGTCTGGCGATGAGGCGTGTGACAAAATGAAAGACCTTCTTTGGTTCACAATGAAGTCAATTCTTGCAGAGTTATCTATCCCTTATTGTATTGATAGCGAAGATTATTCTAATGCGTTGACAAAAAAAGAATTTTACAATGTACTAGAGGAACAAGTTTGCTCAAGAAAATATACGCAACCAAATGGAAAAATAGTAATTGAAACGAAACAACAGCTAAAAAGCAGGGGAATGAAATCTCCTGATAAGGGAGATGCTCTTTCTCTTTATTCATATCAGTTACAGAAATATAAACCAAAAGTCCATTACGGAACAGCAACGATGGGCGTAAGAATACGTTTAAGCGGAAACAAATACGGAGTTGCACAATGAACATATTTGATACAATATTCAGAAACAATAAAAGCAAAACATCTTCTTTATTCAAAACGACAAGTCACGATTTGCGAAAGGACTTTGTTTTAGAGGACAGAATTGATACAAAAACAATTAGAGAAGTCTGGAACAACACTTCCAAGGATTACAAACTTGGCGCAAGTGTTGTAATTGCAGGTGTTAGCGCTTTAATTGATTACACTGGAATACCATATCTTTCAGGTGATAAAAAACAAGATGTAAAAAAAATGCAAAAACATTTTAATACGCTTGCTAATTCAATACATAGAAAATGTTTTACAGAAGGTAATTTTTTTATGTGGGTAAACTGGAATAGTCAAAAAAAAGACTTAGAGTATATTATTTTTAACTTTGAGAATATGTACAACCCTGTTTTTGATATTGACACAGGAGAACTTATAGAGGTTTCGTTTAAGCATATATTCAGTTTTAATAATAAAAACGGCGATAAAATAACTGCAAATAGAATTATACGGTTTACCAACGAAGAAATCATTACGACATACAGCGGAAACACTCCTGTTGGTTTTCCTAAAAAAGATACAAAAAAACATAAGCTCGGACGGTTGCCTTTAGTTTTTATTAGATATAACAGAAATATAGATGAGGTTTATGGACACGGATACATAGAATCTGCCGAGCCTTATATTCGTGGTTTATCGTCTATTATGATGAATAGGCTTATTGAGGATAAACGTTCTTCAAGGAAAAAGTTAAAGATAACAGCAAAAGACCCTGAAACGTTTTTAACAAACACGGCAGCAGTAAATGGTCTTACAGACGTAAACGGAGAAAGAACATCAGACCTTGACCTAGAAGATATAGATATTATTTTCTGTGCTATAAGCGAAAACAATGTATCAGAAAATGCAGAGTGGTTAAAACCAGACCAGACAGCACAGGATTCTTTACAGATTGGATCTCACATGATTCAGTGCATAAAAGAGGTGTTGGGGACTCCTGATTGGGTTTATCCAGCTAAACTTGGAGCTAGTTATGCCTCTGTTTCTGCACAGGTTCCTTCGTGGATTCATCACATAGAGAACATAAGAACAAGAGAGTTGTCTAAAATATGGCAGGATTTATATGATTTAAGCATGACAGTGTACAGCAAGGCAACGGGTAAAAGATATATTGAAACAGATATTAAATGGAAACGACTTGACCTTGAAACACCTGAACTAAGAGCAAAGATTGTAAATTACATGATTAGTTCAATGAAACTTGCTCGTGAAAATCTATTAATGACAGATGAAGAAATAAGAGACTATCTTGATGAATATATGAATAACCTCGGTGAATATTCTAGCCTTGAAAAAGAGCTACCTAATATGCTTGATAATCTTAAAAAGAAAAGCGAAGCAGTAAAAGGAAGCCAAGAAGAAGAACCTAGAAATCAAGAAGATAGAAACAGACCGACAGAAGGTGAAAACCTTAATAGCAATGAGCTAAGGGATAAAACAAGTGAGTAGAGTAAACAAGATTTCAATGTTCATTGCGTGTACTCTTAACTGTTTTATTATAAGCAGTTTATGTATATTTTCCTTTATGCTTTTCTGTGTTTTTATAGGTAACTGGCTGTGTATACCGTTTTTTATGTTGTTTGTTGTTTTATTCTGGAAAACATATTTAGCTACTTGTAATAATAAATATGATAAAAAGTTTTATATAAACACTGTTGGTTTTATTTCTAAATACGATTTAGATTTTGGAAAATACTACAAGTTTTTATGTAAAAAATATAAATATATCTGGATACTTTATATAGCCTCTATCAATGCAGGGAAGAAAAAACCAATAAAACAGCTTATAGGGTATTATTTTCTTAATAAAAAACAAAGTAGACTTGACAAAAATACAAAGAACGTCATTATATAAGACTAGGAGTTTAACATGAGAAAAATAAGATACGAAACAAAAGAAACTTCACAATATGCGCTTAAACCTAAGACAAACTTAGATATAGAACTTGTTAATTCTATTCCACTGACAAAGGCAACAGAAAAGGCTTTTTCGGTGCTTAAAGAAGGGGACGAAAAACCCTTTGAGTTTGTTCAAGAGGTTAAGTTTGGGGAAAAATATCCGGCAAGCGATGGAAGCATCTTTTTGAAATCGTTTATTGAAAGTTTTATTTCAAAACTTGAAGAAGCTCCTATTGTTGGTAGTGCATATGGTCACACAGCTCTTAATGCTTATAGTGAAAGAGTTGAAAACCATACATACATGACAGGAGCAAAGATTCTTGATGATGAAACAGTTTTATTCAGGCAGTACGTTTCAAAGGATATGCCTGAACCAGAATATAATAAACTTGTTAAAGAAATTAAATCAGGATTGTTGTCTACTTCAATTCAGAGCTTGGTTAAGTGGAAAATTGAAGCACAGGATGATGATGACAACTGGGTTTGGTATGCAGAAGAATCCGTTGGAAACGAAAGGAATGATATTGTTGAGTGGAATCAAACAGGTATGGCAGTTAAAACTGTTGGCACAAGTCAAAAGGCTTTACCTGTAGAAAATATAAAACGAGAAGGAGTAACGTCTATGAACTTAGATGAAGCTATTGCTTTGATTAACGAAACAAGTCAAAAGGTTGGAAGCAATAAAAAAGATATTGCTGAAAAACTTGGATTTAGTGATATTCTTATTACTGATGCACAGAAAGAAAAACTAAAAACACTTGACGAAGTTTCTTCTAAAGTTGGCGGTGATTTAGTTGGTTTTGTTGAAAAAACCATTGCTTCACAGAAAGAAAACTTTACTTCCATGAAAGAAATTGCTCTTAAAAAAGCATTTAAGGATTGTGAAGAGGCTATTGGAATTGCATCTGATTTAATCGGCGATGAACCGATGACATTAAAAGAGCTTGAAGATAAAATTGTATTGATTGCAGAAAAACAATCAGTAAAAGACGCTTTAAGCCGTGGTGCTGATACAAGAAATAAAACTACTGGACAGAAGGGTGAAACCTCTGGCACAAAAGTTTACGCTGTTTAAGGAGTAGAATATGGCTATATTAAGAAAAAGATTTAGTCCTACAACTGCTGACATTGCTGTTCCTGTTGGATTAAAGACAAAGTGGGACGCAATTAACGCAGGAAAGTTTGAGAACTTTGTTGCTATTAAACAAGGTCGCAAGTGGGTTGCTGGTATTGCAAAAAAAGTACCACAGACCGGAATGACAAACACTCGATACGACAAGATAGATGATACTGCAAGTGCAGGAAATTATATCACTTTAACTGGTCGTGATGGTGATGTTGTTGAGTTTAGAAATGTATCTTCAATTTCTCAGACAGAAATTGGCGCTGGAACTTTCCCGTTTGGTGCTGACGTTTATGGTACTCCTGATGGTACTACTGGTATTGTAACTATTACCGATGTACCTGCTGATGGCTTGCTCTACCTTGGTGTTGTTTCTAAACCATTAGAAACATGGGGAGTTTCAGACAAGGCTGTTCAGGTATCGCTAAGAAGTAACGGAGTTTCTTATGAAGAAGTAGACACTTCTGACTTACCGTTAATCACTGCGTTCTCTTTGCCTGTTGGAGCTGCTTCCGCCGGTGTTAATGGTGTTATTGACCATGGTGCTGGAACAATTACTGTTCAAGCTGTTTACGGAGCAACTATTACAAGTATTGTTGCAACGTTTACCGCCTCTGCAAATGCTACTGTTAAGGTAGGAGCTAATGCACAGTCAAGTGGTACTACAACTAATAACTTCACCAACCCTGTTGTTTATACTGTTCTTGCTGCCGATGGCGTTAAGTCTAAGGACTACACAGTTACCGTTATTGTTGCTAAACCTAAGACAGATTGCTTAATAACAGCTTACTCTCTTCCTGTTGGAACTTCCGGTGCTGTTGTACCTGGTACAATTAACCAGACACTTGGAACAATCGCTGTTGCTGCTGTTGCCGGAACTACTGTTACCTCTCTTGTAGCTACGTTTACTCTTTCAACCGGTGCTACTGCTAAGGTTGGAGCTAATGAACAGTCAAGTGGTAGTACAACTAATAACTTCACCAACCCTGTTGAGTATACTATTACAGCAGAAGATGGTGTTACAACTAAGACTTATACTGTAACTGTTACAGTTGCTTCCTAAAGGAGAAAAACATGAGATTTGAGTTAAATCATAATCCTTCTTTACGAGTTGTAGAGAAGTGCGAAAGTGTTAAGAGTTTTAAGGAGCTTTTAACACTTGAAGGAAAGGGACAGCTTAAAGCAGACCACAGGTTTGTTATAGCAAACGGCAACACTGCACAGAGCTTGGCTCCTGATTTTTATCAGAACGCAAAAGACATTGTTGCAAACGGAGATCCTTCTCCTGTTAAAGTTTGGTATGACCTTTCTTTAACTATGAAAGAAGTCCCGCTTGTTTATAAGCAGATTTACCAGACATTATCTGACCCGTCTTTACCGGAATATATCCCAATTAAAGACTTTGCTCCATTGTCTGATTTCTTCTTTTCACAGGTTCTTGACGGTGAAGCTGTTTTCTTGAATAAGATTAAACAAGAAGGCATGACATCTGTTGCGTTACAGATTAACGCTGGCGGATGGATTAAGTCTTTCCGTGAAATGCTGTTCGATAACTCTATTGCTGATGCAAACATGAGAGACCAAGCAGCTCGTGGATACAGAAATTATCTTAACGCTGTATACATGAACCCTATTGTTTCTTTTACTGGCGAGCTTAAAGACACACGCTTTGATGCTTCTTGTATAAAGACAACTCCGAAGTCAACCATGAGCTGGTTTGAGAAAAACTGGCACATCGTCAAAGCTGGAATTAATCGTTCAAAGAAATGGAATGTTGACAACCAGCTTAATGCACAATATGTTGCTGTTATGAACGAGGAAACAGAGAGCTGGTTCCAAGATGCAACAGATGAAGTAAATCCCGATGGAAACAAACGGTATCCTTCTTTAACCAACTTTATGAAAACCAGAGTTATATACAACGGTGCTTCAATGAAAGATGGCGATAAACCTGTTGTATATTCTGGCGTTGCAACCGGAACAATCCTTCTTGTACCTGTTGGAGTTAAACACTTCGTTGAGTTTGAGAAGGTTCCTTTAACTGTTATCACTGACGAAGGAATGGCAAACAACCTTGGTGCAAAAACCACTGTTATGTATGACTGCCGTGGACAGTATGCTTCAACAAACGGAATGATTCGTATTGACCTTATTCCTTTACTTGATACAGCTAATCCTGATTCACCGATGGGCTGATATACAGCGTATAAATAAAGTAAATGACAGGGGCGTAAAAACCCCTGCTCTATAGGAAGGATATAAACATGGCTAGTTTTGTGGTTGACATTCAATTTTATATAGATGATATAAGCGGTGAAAGGTTTACCTTTGGTGAAATCACACAAGCGTATGATGTTGTAAGTAACAATTACCAGAATGAAAACAACCGCAGACTAGCTGCTTCCATTATGTTATTAAATAAGGAAGTTATAAGATTAACGAATGAGTTTTCTGTTAAATCAGATACGACAGGAATAGAAAATACAACGTTTCAGGATTTAAGCAAGATAATTGATTCAAGAAAAATGTTAATTAAATCTTTGCAGTTGCAAATAGAAGAAGAAAAGAAGTTGTCAAATTATGGTTTTGCAATGAAAAACAGAAGAACTGTTTTGAGAGGCTTGAATGACTAACTATAAACTTAATGGAGCAAGAAAAGCAGAAGGTAAAGTTATCGCTGTTAATCCTTATTCTGTTGATTATGTTTATAAGCAGTTTTATAAAAACGATGAATCTTTAGGTAAGGTTGCAGATGGCGAACCTATAAAGATACAAGGATTCAAGAAACCGATAAGAGTTTTTGATAGCAGAAAAGATGTAGGCATTGCAATAAGTAACGGAGTATTGTTATGTGAAGTTACAAAATACATCATGTGTGAATATGATGATAACATTGAGTATGGTTTAATTTTTGAGTATTATGGCAAGAAATACCAGATACTTACTGTAAAGCAAAAAATTAAGTTTGGCGGAATTGTAAGTTTGTATGCAGAATTAAAAGACGTAACAGAGGGTAGTTTGTATGGTTCAATCTAATATATCGAACAACTTACAATTGCTTAAATCACAAATGTTACAAAGTATACAAGAAATAGCAGAAGAAGTTTCAGTTGATGCAAACGAAGAAATTGTTGCAATGCAAGAGAAAGAAACTTTTTGGAATAACATAACCTTTAAGGCTATTGATGCAATAGGTCATAACACAGAAGATAACGGTAGTTCTATTAAAATGTCTGTTGGTTTTACTGACGGAAATCCTGCTGAACAAAGAGAAGGCGGAGCAAGAGAATATAATAAATATCTTGCAGAATATAAAAAAGGTCAAGGTAATGTCGGTATACATTTCCTTGGAGCTTGTCTTAATTCGTTAGTTAATAATTTTAACTTTAAGATGAGCAACATAAAACAGTTCAAGAAATACAGGGCTACATACCTTGGTGGTGGTCAGTGGGGTACAACAGAATGATAATACTACCTATTCATGCACTTAAAAAATATATAGACCAGAGTACTTATGATGACAACTTGCCTTTTAAGGATATAAACAAAAAAGAAGGAAAGGCTATTTATACTGTTAATGCAGAAGGTATTGTTACGAAAGGAACGTGTGTTGTTAGAGAATATTCTAACCTTAATGTAACAGATGCTACAACACCAAGGATACTTTTGCAACGTGCTACAAGTATTGCAGGTGCTTCTAAAACAAGTTTTGACATAATAGTCATAAGTATGTTATACAAGATGCTAACAAGTGAAGCTGATGAGTTAAAATATACTATTGGTTTTGAGAAGTTAAAAAAGAGATTTCAACTTTATAGAAATCTTTTAGTTGAATATGTTTATGATGGAATGAACTTTCCGTGTATATTTCAATACAATGAAGGTTCAGATAATTATGATGCAATATTAAAAGTAAGTGATACACTTTCTTTTAAATATATGAGCTTTGCGGTGTCATCACCGAAAATAAATTATTAAGGAGTAATACTATGGCTGATATTACAACGAAAAGCGTAGTTAGTGAGTATTCAAGTGAACTTGCTCTTGCTTGTAGGACAAACCCTGATGGCTCCATGCCGTTCAATAAAAACTTTATATTAGAGTTTGAAAACGCAGATGGAAGCACAGAGGAAAGAAGAGTTATTGGCGGTATCTATGGAAAACTTGGTGCTGTTGATATTTCTGGAATCGCTAGTGGTACAGGTGAATATCTTCATTTTATCGAGCTTGATAAAGAAGATAAGGTTGCTATT
>JAKPKF010000316.1 GCA_029553845.1 bacterium
AGGCTTTCCGCCAGACGGCGGATAAACTTCTCATCCTGTATCGGTCGGGGATACAGGATTCGAACCTGCAACCTCGCGCACCCGAAGCGCGCGCGCTAGCCAATTGCGCCAATCCCCGAAAGTATGTCTATTATAGCTTAAAACTGCCAATGGAGATAAAAACTAGGGAATTGCATTTACGCACTAGACTTAGTTATACTGGGATATTCTATGCCGGAAGCAAGTGGAGAGATGTTTATTCATAGCAAATATCCTGATTTACAAAAATCCAAAGCGGTTGAGGGATCAGTTGGTCATCAGCAGATGGCGGAGGGTAAAAAGATACCTAATTCTCCAGATAAGAGGATTGAAGCCTTTCTAAGAACTATGGAAAGAGTGTTTATAGACGATCCTAATCACCCCAAAGGAGAAACAGCCCAGGAAACAGCCAAGAGAAGACAAGAGATGTTTAAGAATAATTTTTTGTATCCGGCAGTGCTAATAGATAAAGATGGAGTTCCAGATAATTACTTAGAGCTACAGATAAAGATAGCCCGGGAAAGAGGACAGGAGGGTGATTGGGGAGGAATTAAGACGGCAGCTGATATCCCCGAAGAGACAAGACGGCAATATGGGGAAACCATTTACAGTGATCAAAAAAAGTCCTTAGATGTGTGGCTGGATTACTTAACTTCAGCAGATGCCAAAATATATCCGACCTGGTTTAAATACTTTGCCTTTAGAAACGTAATCGGAATGGGGGCATATGATAAAACAAAACGGGAGTTTGGCAGAAGATCAAAAGAAACCACAGCTATTTTTCCTGACTTGAACAGAGAAGCCCTGGCTTACGCCTACGATGTTTTAAATCAGACCTATATTGAAGGAAAAAAACTTGAAGGTGAGGAATTAAACCAAGTCTTAAAATCAGCCAATTTTGCTAAAATCTATGCTTTTGCCATAGAAAAAGTGACACCAGCATCAAAAGAGAACAAAGAAAGAGTCGAAGGAGAGTGGGTTAAGTTTAATCAAGGCAGCGACGCAACTCCACTTTATGAGTCGCTTCAAGGTCATGGCACTGGTTGGTGCACTGCTGGAGAAGAAACGGCCAGGTCACAGTTAGAAAAAGGTGATTTTTACGTTTATTACACCAAGGATGAGAGAGGTAAGAAAACTATCCCCAGAATTGCAATCAGAATGGAGATGGGTCGGGTGGCAGAGGTGAGAGGAATTGGTGAGAGTCAAAATTTGGAATCTAAGATGATAGATATTGCCAGAGACAAGTATGAACAATTACCTGGCGGAGATAAATACGAGAAAAAGGATAGGGATATGAAACGGCTGACGATGATTGAGACTAAATTCAAGGCGGGAGAAGAGTTAACTAGAGAAGACTTGTCGTTTGTTTATGAAATAGAGGGTGAAATTGAGGGGTTTGGTTACCAAAAAGACCCTAGAATTAGAGAGATAATCTCTACTAGAGACGTTAAGGATGATTTAAGTTTAATAACCGGTTTTGGGAGAGAAGAAATTAGCTTAACCCAAAATGAAGCTTTAAAAGGTGGGATTAAATTTCATTATGGAGATATTGAGCTTCCCCAGTTAACCTCAGCTAGGGGTTTAAAGCTACCAGAGTCGATAAAAGGTAGTCTTTATCTTTTCAACCTAACCTCAGCTGAAGGTTTAAAGCTACCAAGGTCGATAGGAGGTGATCTTGATCTTTCCCATTTAACCTCAGCTAAAGGTTTAACCTTACCCCACTCAGTAGGAGGTTATCTTGGTCTTTCCAAACTAACCTCAGCTGAAGGTTTAAAGCTACCAGAGTCGGTAGGAGGGGATCTTAAGCTTTCCCATTTAACCTCAGCTAAAGGTTTAAAGCTACCAGAATCAGTGGGAGGTATCCTTCACCTTCCCGGTTTAACCTCAGCTGAAGGCTTAGAATTACCTCGATCAGTAGGAAGTCGTCTTAACCTTTCTGGTTTAACCTCAGCTAAAGGTTTAAAACTACCAGAGTCGATAGGAGGTGTTCTTAGTCTTTCCGGTTTAACCTCAGCTGAAGGCTTAGAATTACCCCAATTACTTAAGAGTGGTCTTGAACTTTCTGGTTTAACCTCAGCTAAAGGTTTAAAGCTACCAGAATCGCTAAAACACCACCTTAATCTTTGTGGTTTAACCTCAGCTGAAGGTTTGGAATTACCAAAAATAGTGGAAGTGGAAATATATCTTTGGGGTATGAAGGAAAATGATAGGGCGGTTTTGGAAAGTAAATATCCGGGGTTTAGGTTTAATTTTGGATAATATTTAACTATACTTGACATAAAGATATAGCTGGTTATACTCGATGTATGACTAATAATGATAGAGATACTAGAACCTTGATTGTTTGTTTTGTAATAGCGCTAGTGGCACTGGTGCCGATGAGTATAAGGGAGATTTGGCAAGAGAATTGGAATCGGGTGGCGGTGTTGGGAGAGGAGACAGTGGTGCCGGAGGACGAAGTATTTGAGGAGATAGAGACTGAAGTATATACCCAAGCAGAAGAAATGCCGGCAGATGAAGAAATTATTGACGAAGTGTGGGATGAGAGTTGGCAGATGGGGGAAGATGAGATTGTGCTGCCAAACGCTAACTAATTATTTGACAGAGATAGAATAAAGATTTTCTGGGGCTCCCGGGTAGGGAGTGGTAAGAATGATGATTTTGTCGCCGCCGGTCCAGGGAATAACAAGGCGATGGTTAAAATTGGA
>JAKPKF010000344.1 GCA_029553845.1 bacterium
AAAAACAACAACTACTGAAAGACTTTTGTTCTTTACAGGACAAGTTCACAAAATTGGGGAAGTACATGAAGGAGCTGCTACTACAGACTTCATGGTTCAAGAGCAGGAAAGAGGAATTACAATCATGTCCGCAGCAGTAACTTGTTTCTGGGATTATAATCAGAATAGATACAGAATCAATATTATCGATACCCCAGGACACGTAGATTTTACAGCAGAAGTAGAAAGATCTCTTAGAGTATTAGATGGTGCTGCAGTTATCTTCGATGGAAGAAAAGGTGTAGAACCTCAGTCAGAAACAGTATGGAGACAAGCAAACAAATACAAGGTTCCAAGAATCTGTTTTATGAACAAGATTAACTTGATTGGTGGAGATTTCGAAAAGAGTTTTGAAACAATTAAAACAAGATTAAGTAACAAAGCAGTTGCAGTTACATTGCCTCTTGGAAAAGAGCAACAACTTTTTGGATATATCGATCTTATAAAAATGAAGGCATATACATATGATAGAATAGATACTCCAGATTTAACGGAAGTTGAAATTCCTGAAGATATGAAGGAGAAAGCAGATAAATACAGAGCAATTCTCTTGGAAGTATTGGTTGAGCAAGATGATGAACTTATGAACAAGTACTTTGAAGGTGGAGAATTTACACCTGAAGAGTTGTATGGAGCATTGAGAAAAGGAACTTTAGGATTGAAAATGTTCCCAGTATTGGGAGGAGATTCTAGATCCGCTATGGCAAAAACATTGCTAGACTACATTACAATATGTCTCCCATCTCCATTGGATGTACCTGCAGTTAAAGGAGTTCATCCAAAAACAGGTGAAGAGATTGAAAGGCATCCAGATGAGAATGAACCATTCTCTTCTTTGGTATTCAAAATTGTAAATGACCCACACATTGGTAATCTTTCATACTTCAGAGTTTACTCTGGGAAGATAGATGCAGGTACATATGTATTAAATTCGACAAAGAATATTAAAGAGAGAGTAGGAAGACTTGTCCTTATGCATGCAGATGACAGGGAAGAGGTTCCATCATTGAGAGCAGGAGATATCGGGGCTATTGTTGGTCTTAAAGATTCAATAACTGGAGATACTCTTTGTGAGGAAGCAAAGCCAATTATTCTTGAGAAGATAGACTTCGCAGAGCCAGTTGTGTCTGAAGCTATTGAACCCGCTACCAAGTCAGATGAAGAGAAAATGACAGAAGCTTTGGTAAGATTAACAAAAGAAGATCCTACCTTCAAAGTAACAACAGATCAGGATACAAGTCAGACAATTATTCATGGAATGGGTGAACTTCATTTGGAAATTATTGTAGACAGACTAAAAAGAGAATTTAATGTTGAAGCAAAAGTTGGTAAACCACAAGTTGCTTACAGAGAAACAATTAAGAAACTCGTACCAGAAGCAGAGGGAAGATATATTAAACAATCTGGTGGTAAAGGTCAGTATGGACACTGTTGGATTAAATTGGAACCAAATACTCAGGGTAAAGGTTTTGAATTTGTTAATGAGATTAAGGGAGGGGCAATCCCAAGAGAATTTATCCCTGCTATTGAGAAAGGTATTGTTGAATCTATGAAGTCTGGAGTTGTAGCTGGATATCCAGTAGTAGATATTAAGATAACTGTATATGACGGATCTTACCATGATGTCGACTCCTCAGAGGCAGCATTTAAAGTCGCTGGCTCTATGGCATTTAAGGCAGGATGTAAGATGGGAGACCCAATACTTTTAGAGCCAGTTATGAGAGTAGAAGTTGAAACACCAGATCAATATATGGGAGATGTAACAGGATCGCTAAGTAGTAAGAGAGGACAGATACAGGGAACCGAAAGTATTGGAAATGGAATTAGTAAGATATCTGCGTTTGTTCCTTTGTCGGAGCTATTTGGATATACAAGTGAATTACGATCAATTACTAGTGGTAGGGGAAGTTCGAATATGGAACCATCCCATTATGCAGAGGTGCCAAAAAATGTAGCAGAGGAAATTTCTGGAAAGAGATAGTCCAAAAATACTGCTAAATTACTATAAAGCACTTGCAACTATCATTACTTTTTGATAATATTCAACGCAGATTTGTAAATTTTACAAATCTTGTATAAGAATAATATTTATTTAATTTATTATAAATATATAAATGGCAGATTTTAATAGAACAAAGCCACACATGAATATCGGAACCTTGGGTCATATCGATCATGGTAAGACTACTTTGGTTAGAGGTATTCTAAATGCTTTTTATCCAGACGAGGGAAGAGCAGGAATGATTGATAAGCTAGATAAAGATCCTTCTTCAAGAGCAAAGTCAATCACAATAGCAGTAGCACATGTAGAATTTGAGACTGAGAACAGACACTATGCATTGGTAGACTGTCCAGGACACAAAGATTACATTAAGAACATGATTACTGGTGCTGCACAAATGGATGGTGCAATCTTGGTTATCTCCTCAAATGATGGAGCAATGCCACAGACAAAAGAGCATATCCTTTTGGCAAAGCAAGTGGGTGTTCCTAAGATGTTGGTATTCATCAACAAGTTTGGTGAAGCAGATGAAGAGATACTTGAGCTTATTAAAGCAGATGTACAAGATCTTCTTAAGAAATATGGATATGATGAAAATTGTCCAATAATTGTTGGAGATGCTCTTAAAGCTCAAAATGGAGAGGAAGAGGGACTTCAGGCGGCTAGAGATTTGATGAAGGCTGTTGATGAGTATATTCCACTTCCAGAGAGAGATATTGAGAAACCATTCTTAATGCCTATTGAAGATGTATTCTCTATCGAAGGTAGAGGAACAGTTGTAACAGGAAGAATTGAAAGAGGAATCATTAAAGTCGGAGATGCTGTTGATGTACTTGGAATGGGAAAAAAGCCACAGAAGACTGCAGTAACAGGAATTGAAATGTTCAACAAGACTCTTAAAGAGGGTCAGGCTGGAGACAATGTAGGTATACTTTTAAGAGGACTAAAGAGAGAGGATGTTGAAAGAGGTCAGATATTGGCAATACCAGGATCTGTAAACACACACTCAGAGTTTAAGGCAGAAGTATATGTACTAAGCAAAGAGGAAGGTGGAAGATGGACACCATTTGTAACGGGATACAAACCTCAGTTCTATATTAGAACTGCGGATGTTACAGGAGAAGTAATTCTTAACGAAGGTACAGAGATGGTAGCTCCAGGAGACAATACTGAGTTTACTGTTAAATTAATATCTCCAGTAGCATTAGAGAAAGGTGTTTCCTTTGCTATCAGAGAAGGTGGTCAAACAGTAGGTCAAGGGATTGTTACAGAGATTATTAAGTAAGGTTTAATTGGGGGTAGGAGAAATCCTACCCTCTCTTTAAAATTAATTTAGCTCTTTTAAATAAAATGGTTAATACGACTGCAAGGATTAGAGTAAAATTGAAAGGTTATGATTCTGTAGTAGTAGATAAATCTGCTAAGAGAATCATAGATACGGCAATAAGCACAGGCGCTAAGGTCGCTGGACCAATACCTATGCCTACTAAAAGAAAGAAAATAGCAGTAAATAGATCACCATTTATTTATAAGAGCTCAATTGAACATTTTGAGATTAGTACTCATAAAAGAGTAATAGATATACTAGATCCTACTCCCAAGACGATAGATGCACTACAACATCTTGAAATGCCTGCTGGAGTTGGTATCGCGATACAGTAATTTTTGATTAAAAATAATGAAAGCTTTGATTGGAATAAAAAAAGGAATGACAAGGGTAGTAAAGGGCGATAATATCGTTCCTGTTACTGTCTTGGATGTTACCGGATGTATTCTTTCCAACAAAGAAGCAATGGGATTTGAATTAGGTTTGGGAGAGAAGAAGAAATCTACAAAAGCATTGGCAGGTAAATACAAAGAAGCAAAAAGAATCCCTCTTTTCAGAAAATATTTTAAAGGAGATTTAGGTGAGGAAGTAAAGATAGGAGATGAGATAAAAGCAGAAATGTTTACGGTAGGAGAGAAAGTAACAGTAACAGGTACTTCAAAAGGTAAGGGATTTGCAGGTGTAGTAAAAAGATGGGGATTTAAAGGTGGACAAAGAACAAGAGGTCAGTCAGATAGATTGAGAGCACCAGGTTCCATTGGTGCAGGTACTGATCCAGGTAGAGTTCTTAAAGGAAAGAAAATGGGTGGAAGAATGGGACAAGATACAGTAACTATAAAAGATAAAGAAATAATAGATATCAAAGAGAACTACATTCTAATCTCCGGTCCTGTTCCAGGTCCAAAGGGGCAAGTAGTCTCAATATTTACAGAATAATATGGTAGAGAAAAAAGTAACAAAAACAACTGAAGAAAAGAAAATTTCTCTAAACAAAAAAGTTTGGGAAGTACCATACAACGGAGATTTAGTATCTCAAGTATTAGGAGTGTACTTTAGCAATGAAAGAAAAGGGACATCCAACGCTAAGACAAGAGGAGATGTAAGTGGAGGTGGTATTAAACCATGGAGGCAAAAAGGAACTGGTAGAGCAAGATCCGGCTCCATAAGATCACCACTTTGGGTTGGTGGAGGTGTTACATTTGTTCCAAACAACAAGAATTGGTCTAAAAGAATTAATAAAGGTATGGCAAGAAAAGCGACATGTATAATGCTTTCTGAGAGATTAAGAAACAAAGAGTTGGAGTTCATAAACATAGAAGCAACAGAATTAAATAAGATTAGAAAGGATATTGAAGGAGATAAGCACAACAGAATTATGGTTATATCAGACGATAAAAATGTAATAGCTACACTTAGAAATATGGAAAAAATTATTACTATAGAAGGTGGTAAGGTAAATGCAAAACACTTAGCTTCTACAAAGAAAATATTAGTAGACAACAATGTAGTTAAGCTTTTAGAGGAAAGATTAACAAATGGAAAGTAAAAATATTCAACTACAACCAGTTATATCTGAGAAAAGTTACAACATAGCTAATGCACAGAATAAATATACATTCTTAGTAAATAGAGGAGTTAACAAGATTGAGATGCGAAAAGCTGTAGAAGAAAAGTACAAAGTACATGTAGAGAAAGTAAATAGCACAGTAAGAGCAGGAAAACAGTTTAAGAATTGGAAGACAAACAAATCATATAGAAAATCAGATGCAGTTAAATATACTGTTACCTTAAAAAAGGGAGATAAGATAGATGAATTTTTAGCTAAATAATTATGGCAGTAAGAAATTTTAATCCTACAACTTCATCACGCAGGGGAACCAAACTAGGAGACAGGTCAGGTTTGAAGAAGACAAAAGGTCCAAGAGGATTAACTGTTGCTAAAAAACAGAAATCTGGAAGAAACAATATGGGAAAGATTACTGTAAGACACCGAGGTGGTGGTTTTAAGAGAAGAGTAAGAGTAGTTGACTTTAAGAGAGATAAATTTGGTGTCCCTGGAAAAGTTGAAGGCTTTTACTTTGATCCTAACAGAACAGCACATTTAGCACTTTTGCAGTATTCAGATGGAGAGAGAAGATATATCATTGCTCCTAAGGGAATTAAAGTCGGAGACACATTGGTTTCAGGAGAGAAAGCAGATATCTTACCTGGTAACGCTATGATGGTAAAGCACATCCCTTCTGGTACTATTGTTCACTGTGTAGAAAATATTCCAGGGAAAGGTGCTACATTTGGTAGATCTGCAGGTGGTGCAATAATTGTACAAGGACCAGACACTACTGGTAAATATGTACAGCTAAAAATGCCTTCTGGAGAAATTAGATTGGTGTATGGAGAGTGTATGGCAACAGTTGGTTTAGTAGGAAATGAAGATAAGGTAAATGTTAAATTGGGTAAGGCAGGAAGAAAGAGAAATTTAGGATGGAGACCAACAGTAAGAGGAATGGCAATGCATGCAGTACAGCACCCACACGGTGGAGGTGAAGGTAAAGGTGTTATTGGAAGACACGCAAAAGATATTTGGGGACACAGAATTGGAACTAGAACTAGACATAACAGTATGACAGAGAAGTTCATTATTAAAACAAGAAGGACTAAGAATAGACCTTTTGCTAAGAAATAAATTATTGAGTAATTAAAATGGCAAGATCACTAAAAAAAGGACCATATACAGATGAAAAATTAATGAAGAAAGTAACCATGGCAAGAGATAGTGGTAAGATGACACCTATTAAAACATGGGCAAGAGCATCCACTATAACTCCTGAAATGGTAGGAATGAAATTCTTGGTACACAATGGTAAGAAACACGAGGAAGTTTTAGTAATAGAGTCAATGATAGGACACAGATTGGGAGAATTTTCTCCTACAAGAAAATTTAGAGGCCATGCTAAGAAGGGTAAACTTTCTAAGGTATATGGTAGCTCAGGAAGATTTGAAGAGTAATTAATATATTTAAACCACTATGGAAGAGAAGACAGTACAAGTAAATGTAAAAGATATAGCACAGTCTCCACAGAAGCTTAGACTTGTGGCGGATACAGTAAGAGGAAAACAGGCAGACAAAGCTCTTGATATATTAATGGTTTTGAATAAAAAGGGATGCGATATTGTAAAGAAAGCTCTACTCTCAGGAATCGCAAGTGCAAGAGAATTACACAGTGTAGATAAAGATGAGCTAGTTGTAAGTAAAATATCTGTTGATGAAAGCAGAACTCTTAAGAGAGTTAGATTTGCATCA
>JAKPKF010000349.1 GCA_029553845.1 bacterium
TAGCATGGCCAATAGAGGTTTAATGAGGAGTGGAATAAGAGAGAAATCCTTACTAGACCTTTACAATCAAATGGGACAAGAACATCAAAAGGGTATAGAAGCCGACATATTACAACAGAAATCAATGGCTCAAGAAGACTATGCTAGAATGCAGGAGTTATACGAGAAAAGCTCAGGAAAACAGAAACCTGCAACCACAGCCTACACACCTTACAAAGTAGAAAGACCCAAAACAGACGCAGGTATTTATGGAAGTTCCTATATAGATTGGCTTAATAGGGCAATCAGGAAGTAATATTTATTATTAAATAAAATGGCAACAACAGCACAAAGATTAGCAGAATACGAGGAGTTATATAAAAAGGCTCAAGGGTATGACCCTAATAAGTTCCAGAATGACTTTGAGAGGGAATACAACGAGGCTGTAAACTACAATAAAGACTTAATTGAACAACAATCTGGTGCTTTAGGAGAACTACAAACTGTGGCCCCAACATTAAGGGAGAAGTACATGAACACCCTTATTTCCGACCCGACTGCCCAAATGGCCTTAATAGCTCAAGCTAGACAAGCCCCTATTACTCAATGGAGTACAGCCTCTAATCTACTTAATGCTAGGGGTCAAAGATACCAAGATATACTAGGCAAGGCTTTAGGAGCTTATCAGACTTCAGCCAATCAAGCTAATGCAGCAGCAGAAAACGCTTGGAGATTATACCAAGACGCTTTACAACAGGAACAATTTAATAGACAATTAGCAGCAAGTAGGGCAGCCGCAGCTCGGCAAGAAGGAATCAACCTTGCAGACTTGCTTTCCCTAGCTGGACAAAGAGGTGGGAATGGGGGTGAAGGGAAGAAACCAGTAGTTCCAACAGGACAAACAACTCCAGATACCCCATACTGGGACGCATTAACAGCGGCCGCAGCTTGGGAGCCAGAGAACAAGACACTAGCAAATATCTACAATGGATTAAGAGATACAGTTGGTAAGTTTATTTATGAGAACCCGACCCCTATCTCTTTTATTAAGAAGTTATTTAACAGAGGAAAATAGTAGTAAATTAAGTAATATATAAATGAGTATTCTTACAGACATATTAAGAGGTATCACTAAGCCAGGAAGAGATGTGGCCGAATTAGCTAGACTTGTAACTTCTGTTAGAAAAATGGACCCTAATATTAACAAGGAATTAGATACCTTAAAGAAGAAACAGGAAGCCCAAAGGGTAATGGAAGAGTATCAACCAAAATATCAGAGCCAAGAAGAGCAGTTAGGAACATTCCTAAGACCAGGAGAAACAATAGCAAGAGACGCAGCAATTTTAGGTTCTCTTGTAGCCCCAGTAGGAATAGCAGGGAATATAGCAAGTCGTGCAGGTGCTGGTGCTTTTGGTGCTGGACTTGGAAGCTATGGTATGACACCTATTACGGAAAATGCAGATATAGGAAAAATACTTACAAGTGCTGGACTTGGGGGAATACTTGGTGGAACTATTGGAGCGGTAGAAAAAGGAATCGCAGGAAGAGCTGCAAGAGGTGGAGAGTCAGGTCTTACAAAACTTGGAAAAGAAATGGAAAAAGGTGCCACAGGAATCAAAACTCCAAAAACACCACTTGGAAAGGATATGGCTATGCAGACTTTTGACGATGTAAATAGAATAACAAATAAATATAAAGCAAATCCTGATATTACTGGAATAGGCAAAGCATACAAAGGGCTATCTAACGACCTTTCTAAATCTTTAAGGGCTAGTCAAGTTACAGCAAATGCAGACGACTTAGCACTAAATGCAGCACAAAATCTTGCAGACAATCTTGGTATAACAGACGATAAAGCATTGAGCCTTATACAGGCTACTTTAAAAAGGAGTGGTGCAAAGGGAACACTAAATGCACAGGGTCTTGCAAACTTAAAGAGTGCCACACAACCAGTAGCACTTAGAGTTCAAAAACTAATAGATACAGGGGGAAGTTTAACACCAGGGACATACGCAGAGTATGCTCTTAATGGAGTTGCTGATAATATATTAAAAAACGGATTAGATGACGCAGGTAGAGCAATTTATCGAGACATGGCAATTCTTCATAAAGTTGCCCCAGATAT
>JAKPKF010000360.1 GCA_029553845.1 bacterium
AAATAGAATCGAATACAAAAACAGCTTTTATCAGGTTCTTTCTGCAGAAGCTTACTCAAAGCATGGCTTCAATATACATGGTGTTGTATTTGATGAGCTTCATGCTCAACCAAACAGAAAACTATATGATGTTATGACAAAGGGTTCTGGTGATGCCAGAAAGCAACCTTTGTTTTTTCTTATTACTACAGCTGGTGATGATACAAACTCTATCTGTTATGAAGTACATCAAAAGGCAAAAGATATATTGGAAGGAAGAAAGATTGATCCTACATTTTATCCAGTGATTTATGGTGCAGAGCAAGATGATGATTGGACTGATCCTGAAGTTTGGAAAAAGGCTAATCCTAGTCTAGGAGTGACAGTAGACATTGAAAAAGTAAGGGCAGCTTGTGAATCTGCAAAGCAAATGCCAAGCGAAGAGAATTCCTTCAGGCAACTCAGACTAAATCAATGGGTAAAACAAGAAAAACGCTGGATGCCCATGCGAAAGTATGATGATTGCTATGTTAATTTTAATCCAAAAGATCTGGAAGGACGTGTATGTTATGGTGGACTTGACCTATCGTCTTCAATGGATATAACAGCTTTTGTGCTAGTATTTCCGCCACTTGAAAATGAGGATAAGTATCACGTGTTACCTTACTTTTGGATACCTGAAGATAACATGAAACAAAGAGTAAATCGTGACCATGTTCCATATGACTTATGGTCTCAACAAGGCTATTTAAAAACAACAGAAGGAAATGTAATACATTATGGTTATATTGAAACTTTTATTGAGGAACTTGGAAAAAAATACAACATCAAAGAGATTGCTTTTGACCGATGGGGAGCAGTTCAAATGACACAAAACTTAGAGAACATGGGTTTTACTGTTGTTCCCTTTGGACAGGGCTTTAAGGATATGAGTCCTCCTACTAAAGAACTCATGAATTTAGTAGTTGGCAAACGAATTGCACATAATGGTAATCCAGTCCTTCATTGGATGATGGATAATATTACGATCAGAGAAGATCCAGCTGGAAACATTAAGATGGATAAATCTAAATCAGTAGAAAAAATCGATGGAGCTGTAGCAACGGTTATGGCACTTGATAGGGCATTAAGAAATGAAGGCACTTCTAATGAATCTGTATATGATTCAAGAGGTATCTTATTTATTTAAGGAGTGATAGATATGGGAATATTTAAAGGTATTTTTAGGTCAAGAGATAAGCCTGAAAATAGAACAGTTGGAAGCAATTATACATTTTACATGGGTGGCTCAACTGCTGGAAAGACTGTGACAGAACGAAGTGCTATGCAAATGACTGCAGTTTATTCTTGTGTTCGTATCTTGGCTGAGG
>JAKPKF010000365.1 GCA_029553845.1 bacterium
GACTAGTCTTAATTTAACCCTCTATATATTATACCACCTCAATAGCCCCTCCGATTGACCAATTCTGCGTTGGAGTTGACACGTCTAGTATCTTAATCTTCTCGCATTGTTTTACTGTACAAAAGACTCTCTCTAATTCTTTCAGAATTTCCCTTGATAACGCTGATAGTCCATCTTAACTTATCTGCAAGTACTCAAACTCTAGTTGCCTCTCATTCATTGTTCTATTCCTTAAATGTTAAATACACGTACTAACCCATTCTAAAACATCTTCTATCTCAAGACTCTTGCTCAATTCGTCTTTAATATCTACTAATATTTCCATGTCTTTAGATAACAACTCCACAGATATCTCAGAGAAAGGGAGTATATTCCTACTTCTAGGGTCTGTTTGGCTCCTGTATTCCTCTTGCTCTGCTATCCTAAAAACCTTTTTCCCAACCAATAATGCTGTGAAATCAAATGTACTTTCCTTTGGTGTGAGGATAATGTCGTATTCCGATAACTTCTCAGCTATTTCAGAGAAGAGCGTCCTGTTCTCATAAATGTTTGTAAACCACTCCCCCTTTACTCCTTGCAAAATATCTACTTTACTATTAGTCATGGTTTTAACGTGTATATCACAAGTATCTCCCAAGGTGTCTATTATGCTTTTAAGCTTCCTATTATTAAAATCCCTTCTACTCTCAAACCAATGCAATGTCGTGTACAAAACCCTTGGTCTCTCTCTTTCAATCTCCTCACACTTCAGGTTGTCAAAGTTCTTATTGCCAGTTACCAGGATCTTGTCTTCACCCACTCCTCCGTTCATTAAACTCTTCTTCGTGTTCTCACCGAGAGCCATGTACCCATCTGCAAGGTGGGGTTTATTGTTAATATCGTAATCAGTAAAAGAATTCCAACCATGTTCAAATACAATAACTTTCTTTCCCCGTTCCTTCCATCTTGCAACTTGCGACTTCATTTCAAAGTCATTCCAAGTGAAGATAATATCAGCCTCTTCTTGTGTTGCGTTTGCAGGAGCCCACCCCCACATAGAGTGGTGGTCTACTACACTATATTTGATTGCCATCCTATCGAGCTTCTATGTTATTTATTTCCCATAAGTTCACTTTGTGTCTATGGAAATCCCTGTCTGTAACTTTATGGAACTGTTCCCCATGAGTCCTATAGTTATATAACTCCTCTCTAACTATTGAATGTATTTTTCCAGCCTTTATTAATCGTATATACAAATCCCAGTCTTCCAAGTG
This sequence comes from bacterium, assembly GCA_029553845.1. The sequence continues at coordinate 1,254 of JAKPKF010000365.1, forward strand.
CTTCATTCCCTCTCTGAAGTTTTGCTCCTTCAAGACATCAGCCTTAAACATACCCCAACTAAAAAATGGGTTTCCCCTCTCTATTGCTAAACCAGCCTCTACATCCGAATTTAAGTTGTTTTTAATAGCCCTAACGCCCTCATCTCCAAATGTCTTACCATCACAAACAACGAAATCAGCCCCTGTACTCTCTAGCTCCTTAACCATTCTTTCTATCATATTTTCTTCTAAGAGGTCGTCACAGTCTGACATTTGTATGTATGTAGGATTATCTTTCAAGGCAAGATTTACAACATAATTCTTAACTGTCCCTATAACATGAATAGGCTCTGCATACTTAACCACTATGTCTAGCTTATCCTTGTATTCGTCTATTACACTCTTAGTGTCTTCTTCGCTCCCATCGTCCCATACATACAAAGTAAAATCCTTAAAGGTCTGGTTACTTAAAGACCACAGATATTCTCTGAAATAGTCGTTTCTGTTATATACGCAAGTACATACTGCTACTTTAGTCTTCACGATTGTGAGCTTTAATCTTAAATAATTCTGTACCAGGATCGCTCCACTGTGCATACTGGTCCAACTTAATACTGTCTAAAGGAAACTTCTCTTTCCATACTAAATAGGGAAGGGAAATCTGGTCTTGATAAGTCCATGCTAAATTCTCCAACATCCACTTACTTCCAAAGTCTTCAAACTTTCCGTCTCTTAACATAACTCCACAGGCCCACAGCCCAAAGTGTTCTGGCATACCTTGAGAGAAATAATAATCAACCTGTTCTTTTATGGGCAAGTCTTTGTACTTTTCTAGCAATAAAGATTCTCTTACTTCACTCTTTATGCAGTCTCTTCCCGAAGGGTGTTGGTACATTGCAAACCCATTCTTCATAAAAGCTCCAAGCTCCTCTAAAATGTTAGGGTCAACAATCTCAATGCTACCGTCTATGTAAAGTGAAAGGGTGTCAAAGGGACATATAAGCTTGTGGAATTTAGCCCTAAGCCTTGGGTGTAGGTGTTCATATATTGGCTCGTATCTTACATCCCAGGTCTCACTCTTGAGATCAGGATTGTCAGTAAAGCAAATATAATCAGCACCAATATCAGGTTGAGGTTTGAGGTCATCATAGGAACCATAAATGCACGTATATACTATTGGTTTCATTACTCCTCGACTTAAACTTAGTATTTATATTATATCACTACTCCCCTACTCTGTTGGTGTATATATACTGTTTTTAAGAAATGCCTGTTTAATAGGGTTTTTACTCCTCCCCCACCCCTACTCTACCCTACCCTATCGGGTGTTCAAAAAATTAGCCCATTAACAATTTAGTTACTAGGGCTCCTATTATCAATCCCATGACTGTCTTGACTATCCAATCCCAGTTTCCTGAGTTTTTAGTAAGACTGTCGTAGACACCTTCCATGTCTCTGTTATACGTCTCTTTCGTAACATAGCAATCTAACTTGGACGATATGTTACTGAAACCCTCCCTTGTTTCTTTGCGAAGTTCACTTACTTCTTCCTTAATCTCTTTCATTTGGTGTTCAAGTACTGTTATTTTAGTCTCTGGACTGTTTGGCATTTCAAGTTAAATAATAATTTACTGTGCTATCCAAGGCATAATACTACTTAGGGCTGTAGAGCTAGTATCCCCCGTGTTTATACTCCCACCCGCCCTGTCTCTAAGTAGTGGAATCAAAGCCTCAATCTTCTGTTTTGCAATCGCAGGTTCATCTGTTGGCTTAGGTAGATTCAGGTTCTTTAACTCAGCCTCACTCTGTCCTGCTCCTATGAGTGCCTTTCTTAGGAATGCTGTTGCTGTATCAAGTTGTGCCCTGTATGCAGAACTCGGAGAAGTTGCACCAAAGAACCCTGCTATATTTCCCCCAACAGTCGCCAATTTCCCAGCTCCACCTTCTTCTAGTGCTTGGTATGCCTGTGTTAGTGCATCTGCTGCCATATCATAGTCTCTCTGTGTCTCAGTCTGTTTTACTGGTTTTCCATCGCTACCTCCTAGCATTCTCATTAGCCAGTCTGCTTTCGAGGTACTTATTTGCCCACTTAATACTGCGTTTATCAAAGCCATCTCATCAATCTGTGGCCCTTGCTCTCGAGGTGGTAATATTGAACCTAAACCCTCTAATTGTGGCTCTTGCTGTCTTTGTGGCATTGCCTGTCCTGCCCCTACTATTCCCGGTACTGCCCTTTGTGCTACCCCTGCTACTGGAGGAACTATTGAAGACAATGCACTTGTACCACTCAAGGCTTTTGATGCACCCCTCGTAATACCCGATGCTACATCTTCTCCATACCTCTGAAGTCCCTTAGAACCCAAGAAGCCAACTATAGAACCTGGACCACCTCCCACAGCAGTTGCAAACATAGTTGCGTCCTGTGCCATGTCTGTCCAAACTGGTGCAGCAGAAGAAGCTGCTTTAGCTCTTCTTGCCCAATTCTGTTGTTCTATTGCTGTTTTGAGTACCTTATTTACATCTCTAAAGTCTGTTATTCCTGCACCCTTAAATACATCATCTAAAAGGTTATTACTATTCCTATATACTTCTTCCCATGCACTTGCTACTGCTTTTTCACTTGCTGGTGTAAATTGATTCCAGTTTCCGAGATTACCCCACTCTCTTCTAAGAGATAGTAAGTCTGACACACTGATCGCATTGCCACCCGCAGCCTCGTCAATACTACTTAAAACCCTTTCTATTGGTGCTTTTAATTCTGGAGTCTTTGTTGTTGCCAACTTCTCTAGTAAAGGTCTTTTAACTTCGGCTATGGGAATCATCTGCCCCATATCATCTAGTCTTCCTGCATACTCAGAGGCAACTCCTCCGTATTTGTTAAACAGCTCATCACTGAAAGCATATAAATCATCAGCATTGTTGATTGTGTATTTTTCTGCCTTAGCAAGACCTAGACTGTCCCTTGCTAATTCATACTTGCCTTGACCCATCGTTGGTTTAGAACCTATTTTCTTAGTGTAAGAGTTTACCTCAAAATCATCAGCCTTTTTAGCTAACTGTTCTGCTTGTTTGCTTAATGTCTTTGCTCTTGATAGCTCTCCTACCCCTTGTAATGCTCCACCTAATATTCCACCCAATGCTCCACCACCTAAGGTTCCACTTAATTCTTCCCCCTCATCACTGTAACCAAATCCTGACATTGTACCGGAGATGGCCCCCCTCCCTGCGGCCGTTCCTATTCTTCCAAGAGTTGAAGCTGCTTGTCCTCCCCCCGCTGGTACACCATAGGCCATTAGTGCCGACCCTGCCTTTACTCCCTGTTTCAGGGGGTCACTTCTAAACGATTCCGATTCTTCTTCCGTCATACCAAAATAACTGTCTGGTCTTTCTGTTGGCCCTTCGCCCCTACCCATCCTTACTAAATCACTTATTGTATATCCAAGCTCTTGAGCGGCTGGTACAAAGGTTCTAACAGGTTTTGTAATGCCCTGTAGAAACTTCATAAAACCGCCTTGTTGAGCGTCGATTCTTTGTCCTGTTCTATTGTCTATAAAAGAAGCGTTAGGATTCTGTTCTAACCACCTTCTTGCGTCTTCTCCTGT
>JAKPKF010000367.1 GCA_029553845.1 bacterium
TAATTGCATTTGGATTGTATGTGGTGGCTTCTTACTTTTTTCCTGAATTCAAGATTGATACGTTTTTTATGACAGCGATGTTAACGGTTCTAGGGTATTCGATTAATGACACGATCGTTGTTATGGATCGTATTCGTTCCAATTTACAACATCCAAAATCAAATAAATGATCATTCTCTACTCTTATCGATACTTCTATTTGGGATACGATGCGTCGCTCACTCTTTACGACATTTACTATTATTATAGTTCTGGTTGCTATGTTCCTCTTTGGTCCTGAGAGTATCAAATGATTCACCCTCGCTCTGATATTTGGTACATTCGTTGGAGCCTATTCATCCATCTGTATTGCATCACCACTTCTCGTGGATCTCACCGGAAAGAAATAATTCCTATAACTAAAACCCTCTTTCATTGATCCGACCCCCAGAAAATGGAAACGAAATAAAACCTCGTTTCCATTTTTTATTTTCCGTATATTATTACTTCAGTAATTAATATAAGTAATCATTACTATTATGAGTAATAAACATTATACTCCCGATCAAATAGAGGAACTTCTCAGTAATCAGTACGTTGCTAAATGTTCACCAAAATATATTTCATATACGTATGAGTGTAAAGAAAAGATTGTTCATCTTTATTCGGTTGAATGATTTGGAGCAAGAGAAGCATTCAGATCTCTCGGATTTCCATCATATATCTCTGAATCAAACATACCAAAAGATTGTATAAAAGATTGGAGAAGAATTATATCTGAGCAATGACTGATTTGACTCAAGGAATGAAAAAAATGAAGGAAGAAGAAGGAGAAATCATGAGAATGAGAAAATATTCCAGAAAGTGAAACGATCGAATACTTGAAAGCAAAAATAGCATATCTTGAAGCTGAGAATGAGGTTTTCAGATTGATCCGAGCCTGAAAGTACAAATAAAGATTTTCAGTTTAAAGTGGGAAGCAGTAGAAAAGCTTTCCTCAAAGTATCGAATACGAATACTTTGTGACATTGCTCGGATGTCACTCTCAGGGTACTATGCATATCAGAAACGAAAAAACGAACACAGAACACAAGAAGATAGAGAAAAGGCTGATCTTGAAATCATCCAAAAGATAGTAGAACAATGAAAAAGAAAGCATGGATATCGAACCATTACCATGAATCTTGCCCGCTTATGATTTCCTATGAATCAAAAGAAAGTACTTCGTCTCATGACGAAATACTATCTCCTTGCCAAAGTGAGAAGAAAGAATCCATACAAACAAATACAAAAAGCCACCTTTGAACATCGAGTGGTTCCAAACCTCGTGAAACGTGAATTCAATATAGGTAATGCATATCAGAAAATCGGAACAGACATTACTTACCTAAGATTAAATAATAAGTGGACATATCTCTCAATAATGAAAGACATGATCACTGGAGAAACTCTCTCTTGGAAGCTTTCATCGCATCTCTGACTTGAAGGTGTACAGCGAACTCTTGAACAACTTAAAGAAAGAAGCAAGAATGATGAAGTATTCAGAAATCAATTGAAGTGAGCATACATTCATTCTGATCAGTGATTCCACTATACACATCCGAGTTTTGGTAAAAGAATCAGGGATCTTGGCTGTATTCAGTCTATGTCGAGAAGATGAAACTGTATAGATAATGCTCCTACTGAATCCTTCTTTGGTCACATGAAGGATGAGCTCGATCTCAAATCATGCAAAACATTCGAAGAGCTTGAAAAACATATAGAAAAATATATATTCTACTACAATAATCATCGTCCTCAGTGGACAAAGAAAAAGATGACCCCTGTAGAATACAGGAATCATCTTCTAGAAACACAGAGCAAGAAACAGATAGAAACAACAGAAACCAGTAAAAAGAGAAACTAATACAAATATAGATATTTAGGACCAGAGGGGATTTATTTCAATTCTATGGAATGGGGGTCGGATCAGTAATCGAGGGTTATTTTTAAAAAATTCTTCAGATTATATTGTTTTTATTTATCTGTTTCTATGATTTTTTTCATGATTACTTTATCAATCTTTACTCAGTCCATATCTGCAATTCCAAACTCATAATGATTTTCATTGATGATTTTTTCTCCTGTTTTTGGAAGCCTGCCATGCTGGTCCATTATGTATCCAGAAAGAGTAGTATATTCATGACTACTTTCCTCAATAACATTTTCCTGAAAATATTGATTGATTTCATATACTAGTGTTCTTCCGCCAATGAGATATTGTCATTCAGATAATTTGACAATATTTCAATCTATCTCCTCATCTTCAT
>JAKPKF010000385.1 GCA_029553845.1 bacterium
ACACCGATTAAATTTTGTATTTACGGTGCAGAGGGTGTTGGTAAGACATCTTTAGCATCAAAAATGCCTGATCCACTTTTCTTAGATACAGAAGGTGGAACATCAAGATTAAATGTCAGACGAATCAAAATTTCAAGCTGGGAAGAGTTAATCGCAACAGTTAAAGAGGTTATTGATAATCCAGAAGTATGTAAAACCTTAGTGGTAGATACAGCAGACTGGGCTGAAAGTTTATGCACTGACTACATTTGTAATAAGTATCGCAAAGCCAATATTGAGGACTTCGGATTCGGGAAAGGTTACACCTACCTTGCAGAAGAATTTTCTACCTTACTACAACTATTATCCAAGCTTATTGAAGTTGGTATAAATCCAGTAGTTATTGCTCATGGAAAGCCAAGAAAATATGAGCTTCCAGAAGAACAAGGGCAATTCGACAGATGGGAAATGAAACTTACAAAACAATGTGCTCCATTAGTCAAAGAATGGTGTGACCTCTTACTTTTCTGTAATTATAAAACCTTTGTTATTACCACTGAAAATAACACAAAGAAAGCAAGTGGTGGTAAGCGAGTAATGTATACCACTCATAACCCTTGCTGGGACGCAAAAAATCGCTTCAGTTTGGCTGATGAACTAGACTTGGCTTTCAGTTCGATATCTCATTTATTTGAGGACGTGTCGCCTAAAACGGGCCAACCTGAGCCTACAAAAGAGACGGTACGACCTAACATTGAAAAGTTAAAAAACATGATTCAAGAAGCAGGTATTACTGAAGAAGATATCAAAGTAATCGTGGCAAATAAAGGTCATTATGCTCTCGATGCTGATATCTCGACTTATTCAGAAGACTTCATTACCAGATGGATAATTCCAAACTGGACAAAAATTATTCAAACAATCACTAAAAATAACGGAGGAATGTAAAAATGGCTGAAATTAATAATAACCAAAACATGATGTTGGATTGGAACGACTCCATTGAAAATGATGGACAAGA
>JAKPKF010000394.1 GCA_029553845.1 bacterium
TATAGACACCTGTGAATGCGGGGGAAGAATAGTAAAAACCGCTTCAGGTAGATGTTGCGAACAATGTTTAGCTGATTACTAGCAAGTGTGAGTATTATTGGGAAAGATAGCACATTATAAAAAATCAGGTTATAGCCTGAAATTGTGAAATTAAAATTAAGGTTATAGTCTGATTAAGGAGGTTAAAATGGAATGCCCTAATTGTGGTGATAAGTTGGAACGGGTCTATGTTCCATCTTATATCGGTGAAGTCTACAAATGTAGGCTGTGCGGTAAAGAGTTCTTTAAGACAAGAGAGGTGGTGGAATATGAAGACGAAGGTGAAGTTCACTCTACTCCAGCCGTCATTCTGTTCGAAGTGTAAGAAATCAATTCTTCACGAGTTCGGTTATTCTACCGAAACAAAGAAGAATTACAAGCAATGTATTCACTGCGACACGCTAACGGAGGTGAAAAATGAGTAAGCACTTGAGCGATAGCAAGATAACTTCACACCATATTATTCCTCGCTCCAGAATTAAGAAAGGTCAGAAGATACCGAATAACATTGTAAAGGTATCTCACCTTGAACACGACCGCTATCACCAGCTCTTTGGCAACAAGACCCCAGAAGAGATACTCCTGTATCTAGTCCAGACCTTTTGGGGAAACAACACTGGACACATTCACAAGTTCCTTTGGGAATACGAGAAGTAACAACGCAGTTCCCTAGCTCTGCTTAAAAGCTAGGATATTAAAATAACACTGAACTTATAAATTATAGTATTTCCATTTCACACTTTGGTCTTAATTATGAAATATGACACACCAAGAACACATTGATTCAATAGAACAAGTAATGAAAGATATTAAAAAATAAAACTATGAACAATCTAAAATGGGTTTTTCAAGACTTAAAGTTTGCTTGGCAAAGAGCCGTTAGAGGTTATGACGATAGAATTGAAAAAGGGTGGGGAGCTGAAATTCTTATACTCAACGCCTTGCCTGGTATAAAAAAATTTTGTAAGAGACAATTAGCATTAGAAAACATTGATGAGGGGCGAGCAAAAATTTTTAGAAAGACAATCAAGTTA
>JAKPKF010000398.1 GCA_029553845.1 bacterium
CAGATAGATTTAAGAGTGACTACTTTTGGTGGCAATTCTGGGGGTGGTTCTAGTACAGAAGTTGATCCAGTATATACAGCAGACAAACCTAGCATAGTATTTAGCTACAATGGAGATGTTGCACTAGAATATACAGGAGACAATATTACAAAGATTACAAAGAATATAGATGGTGTAATTACAGAAACAGACTTAGCGTATGAATATACTGGTGGATTATTAACAAAACTTACTAAAACGAAAGATGGTGTGAGTAAATATAAGACATTAACTTATACAGACGGTTTATTAACTAATATTAGTGCATGGGAGGAAGTATGAAACCAGGATTAGATGAATCATCAACACAAGATACCTTAGTAGTTAGAGATGGGGATGTTTACAAAAAGTTTTCCGTAGTAGAAGAAGTTTTTGACCCTACACCCCTAAAAGAGGAACTGGCTAACTTAGAAGTTCTTCAACCCACCAATCAGGAAGTAATAAATTTAGCTAAACAGGGAATAATTCATCCTTATTACGACCCAAATATTCAGCAAAGAATAGATTGGTTAAAATCTAAAATAGCAGAAATGGAGGCAATGTAATGGCATGGACATTTTGGCAACCAGCAAAACCAACGAATTTAACAGGGTCACTCGTGGCTGGCGGTTCTTTGGCTGCAAATACAACTTATTATTTTAAGGTTTACGCTTGGGATGCTGGAAATACCACCACAACCAGGAACTCTTTGACCCAATCTTCTAATCAAATTTATTCTCCTTATTCGAACACTTTTTCAATTACAACTGATTCAACCAATAAATCTGTTTCACTAACTTGGGACAAAGTTTACAAAAGAAATGGAACAACAGAGGTTGATGCCTACGAAGTTATTATGTCCACAGCTGATGATATGGATACGGCTCAAGATGATGCCTGTTTGTATCCTAATGATGTCAGTTATTACACTCCAGCAACAACCACTAACGCTTTTACGATAACCAAAGCTCCTACCACAACGGGGGTTTTATCTGCCTATCATAAAAATATAAAAGATGGCATTCCTTATTGTATCTGGGACGGGGCTACTCCCTCTTGTACTTTTAAGTCCTTATATGACGCTTTAACTGCCGACCCCTATTACAATATCTTTGCCAAGAAATTTACTTCGTTTAACGACCCGAATAATATTTTAGGTTATGAATTTTTAGCCACAATTTATATCACCCGTTATAGCGGTGATAGCACCGATGGGGTATATACGTTTGTTTCTTTGGGAGATTTTGTCATTAACTACGGGGGTTTTAATTGTGGTGGCTGTAAGTATAATGTGCAAAATTCATACCTATTTTTCTGTGGTTCTACTCACGCAGGAGGAATGAATGTCTTTGGGATTCCTAATGCTGGTTCAATTTTACAAAACAATGTTTTACGCTACACTTTGGGAACAACTCCAGGTGGCAAGTCTTGGGGTAGTTTAGGTCAAAATTATGCCCCGTTTATAAACAATAATGTGGTTTCTGATGGAAATGTTTATCAAAACTGGAAACAAACAGGGGAAGGTATCAATAAACCAGTCTTATACATTTCTAATTCTGGCTTTAATCGGGCTACTGATATGGGAAGTATGGGTTCAGCCAATGACTCTCAAACTGACAATAGTGGAACTTTCTGGGGAATGTACTTTACCCTAATGGGTTATAAGAGAATGAAAAAGTTGGTTTTGAATAATCGTTATGGTTGGTATTTTTATAATTCTACCCGTTTTGGTTATGATATGACCAACAATCTTTATGAGTTTTTTCAAAGTGGTCAGCAAAGTTTTATTGATTGTATTTGGAGATATAGGAATTTTACGGGAATAGCTGATAGCGATGGCTGGAATCCCAAACTTCGTACTTATTCTTATTATGGTCCACAAATAAAAAATAGTCTTTTCTACATTGGTAAATCAGTAATGATAACCGTTAAAGATAAGAATGGTAACCCTATTTCAGGAGCTAAGGTTAAGTTTGAAAGTTCAACAGGAATAAATTTGACCAGAGGAAACACTCTAAATGATGTTTGTCGGGTGGGCGGTTCAGCTAGAAGTAATGGAAACAATTATGATTCTACTGAAACAACTATTACTCACGATGATGATGATATTTGGTTAAAAGAAAATCTTACAGAGGGAAATATTGCTGTACCAACAGTGGGAAATACTTACTGGTATGGGGCGGAAAAGATAACTATTTTAAGTCGGGATAGTGCGGTTGTCCCTTGGGCTACCTATACTCATCACTATACTGCTACTCGTGGTGTTGATGGAACTCCTAGTGGCTGGATAATTTCTGGTAATGCTCAGTATGACCAACGATTAGTTAATGCTCCTGAATATTTAACCACTGATGCCAATGGCTTTACTTTTAACGCCACTTTATTTAGAGTTTATAAAACAAGTGTTTTGGATAAAAACGATTTTTTGACTAATTATTTAGCTAATAATTGGGCAACCGAGTATGAATGGGGACCAGTTAAAGTAACTATTACTGCTCCAGGCAAACAAACAAGAACTATATATATTTCTGACTCTTATGCTATCGCTTTAGGTACAGAACCTATAAACTTGGAAGTGAATATGGATAGTCAGGTTCCAATACTTGTGGTTGATGGGGACAAATTAGTATTAAACGAGTTACCCGAAAGTGTTGAAAATATAGCGGGTTATATGGAATTATAGTATTAATGAAATAATAGTTTAACATTACTGATATGAACAGAATAAATCAACATATTTTTTGGACAACAATGTTAATATTAATGTCTACTATAATTATTACAATTATTGTTTTCTTTGACAAAGTTTGTTTGTTTTTGGGTTCTTTTTTTATTTGGTTGTGGCGGAGACTTTGTTAAAGTGGTATATTTAATAGTAGTTTAATTTAAAATTTATAAACATGGAACTACAAGAAATTGATTTAAATATCGGGAGAAAGACTCAATTGATTAACTCTAGCGGAACCTTTGTAGACGGTAATGTCACAGAAGCTGATTGTACGTCTTTTGTAAACGACAGGTACAGACAGTTATACATCAAATTTGCAAACAAGTTTCCAGAGTACGGTCAATATAATGAGCCGTTGGACTTGAAAGAAAATACAGCGTTTTACGCATTTAGCGGTCTTACAGAGGATATGTTAGTGCTTAACTATGTAGGTATCAAATATTCAAGTACAGACGAAAATTATACGACAGTAAAAAGAAGAGAAGGAAACTTACTCTTTAAAAATAATACTGACACGACAAGGTTCGATAAAAGTCATCCATATTTCAAATTTACAAAAGACACTACGGACGGTTTTGGTATTACAATAATGCCAACACCAGACGCAGACGTTACATCTGGACTATACGTAGAGTATGTAATCCTTCCAGACGAGCTTTCAGGGGTTGGTGATGTACCAAATCTACCAGACGGATTACAAGATGTTTTAGTCGCTTATGCTATCGCAGATGTGTGGGAGGCAAAAAGAGACTGGAGCAATAGCAATCAAGCTCTTAATAGGGCTAAGGACCTGGATAAAGAGTTCTTTGACAATTACAAACCAAAGACTTCTTTAACACCAGTCAAATATGGTATTGGTAAATCATTTAATCCTTTTAATAGATAATGGCATACACACCTGAGTTCGTAAAAGCAAATAAACAGGGCAGACCCTTAGAGAGGGAAAATCGACCAATTACAATCAGTAACTTCGCACTTGGAACAGACCAACACAATCCAACCACAAACCCGACTGGAGGTATAACTAGAATTATAAACGGACGCTGCACCAGGGGAACAACCCTAGACAGGAGAAAGGGAAAAATTGTTTTCGGGAACTCAGGCGATGCGGGTTCTGTGTATATGATGGGTGCGTTACAAGTTAGTGGAGGAAGCGATATTTTCCTAAGAATAGTAGACGGTGAAGGTGCAGGGGTACAGGTCCAAAAGTACAATGCTACTACGGACGTATGGGATGATTTAGGTTCTAATATTGGTAATGCGGACGATAGAAGGGACTGGTTTGGCACTTCTGTAACAATAGCAGGAGAAGACAGGTATTATTTTACCAACGGAATTTCTGACTTGATGTACACAAACGGCACAACAATAACAGAAGTAACAGGGGTAAAAGCAAGGTATATTACTCATGTGGAAAACGTTTTGATAATTGGACATGCTACGGAGACGTTTTATGAGAACCAACTTATATATTCCAAGGCAAATTCTCACCAGTTTTACAATGATTTAGACGGTTCCTATTCCGCTTCTACCCAGACGTTTTCTCTGCCAGGAGAGGTTACCAGGATTGTGAGTTTTAATTCGTTGGTGTATGCGTTTACAAAGGCAGATGGGTTATGGGAAATTGATTTGAAGGACGATACTGTAAGACAAATTTCTACACACGGAACAATAAGTCCCAAGAGTGTAGACATTGACTGGGACGTAATGATTTGGGCGGACCAAAACGGAGTATGGGCATTACCTATTGGTGGAGATGTCCTCAAAGTATCCACAACTGTGGACAATATATACAGTCAGACTTCGGCGGAGTACATATTCCAAATAGTTGGAGGATTCAATACAGAAGGAGAATACGAACTACACCTTGGTGACTTAACCTATCAAGGTACCGAGTATCCTAATTATACGCTTGTTTACGAAATAGAACAGAGTAGACAACTAAATCAGAATACCTGGAAAGAAGATAGTGGAAAAGAGTTTCCTAATTGTATGGCTAAATGGACAAATGCTCTGGGTTTCACACAAAGTTACTACGGTTCAAGGACTAATCAAACTGTGTTCCAAAACGATTATGGTTATGAAGATGGCTCTGGGGTTGACATAGAACTTATATGTGAAACAGCCGACATTGAGCTTACAACAGAAAAACAAGAGGCGTTTTTAGAAGATGTTTATTTAACTTATGAGCCTAATGGTTCTGAGACTATTCCTTTGTCTTTGTATGGTAGGGTGAATACTGGAGCTTGGGAATTGATAAAAAGTGTAGATTTACCTGCTGGGTCCAGTACTATGAATACTGTGCGTATACAAGGAGTCAAGGGATTTAAGGGAAGAAGCTTTGGGTTTAAAATAGTGAGCAAGGACAGCAAGTCTTTTAGGCTTTATGAGATATTTGCTACCTACGGTGTAACTAATAATGACATACGACCAATATAATGGCAGAAACTTTAACATTAGAACAATTAAGAGCTGGGGATATGCCTCAGCAGCCTACAAGGCTACCTAAGAATGAAATCAAATGGTGGCAAGTAGAAACCGTCCAAGCAGCAAAAATATACTATGGTGATTTTGCCATTAATAAGGGTGAAATGACTATTGGTTCTGGTGATAATGTTTTCAAAGCAGACAGTAATGGTATTTATCTTGGGAACAAAGAGTACGGTTCTGCACCATTTCGGGTTGATATGTCTGGAAACCTATATGCAGAGAATGTAAATCTTTCAGGGGAAATCAATGCAACCAGCGGTACGATTGGTGGTTTTACTATTACTCCTACACAAATGTATGGGGGTATTATTAAGACTGGTCAAGCAGTAGGTGCAGGTGAAAGCGGTGTTATTATGGATACCGACGGGTTACGTGGGTATAGTAACATTCTTGGAGAAGTGTTTAATTTACCAACGGATGGAAGTGCTCCTACCTTTAGTAGCGGTATCATAAATAATACAGTGTTTGAAATAAACACGAACGCCATTATGAGAACGTCCGAAGATGTCGGTGATGGGACTGCGAACAGTGCAGGTATTTTAATAAATGAAACAGGTTTTTATGCTACACAAGCAAACCAAACCTTAGCTAATGCGAATGTAAGAATACTTTCTGATGGTACTGCGGTATTTAGTGGTTCTGTAAAAGGTGGAATGACTGACTTTATGGTCGGAGAAGGGTATTTCATGGGACTGTCTGGTGGTGTTTATAAAATGGCAGTTGGTAATCCAGGTGGTAATTATATGTCATGGGATGATGAACAGCTTAGAATTAAAGGTATAATAGAATTAGATGGACCACTAAACCTTGAGGGTTATGCAACAGCAAGTTTGCCTGTACCTCCAAGTAATCCAGGGTTAAGTTTAGCATTAGCTTGGGAATAATGGCACAAATAAATGGTTCTACAACTTATTTATCTTCGCATTTTGCCTACTATATTACATGGTCTGAAGACCAGGTCAACTCTACAAATAATACTTCTAGAGTAACTGCAAGCGTATATGTTCAAAAGATAGGTTCTTATAATGTAGAATCAAGTCATAATGACCACGATTTATACATAGATGGTACACATTTTTCTGCAAATAACTATGTAGATATGAACCCAGAAACAACACCAAGACTACTAGTTTCTGGTTCTAAAACAATTACTCACAATTCTGACGGTACGAAAACAATCAATATTAGTTCAAGTGGTGAAGTCTGTCATATTGACCCTAGACCTTCATATACGCCTTACTCTGGAAGTGCAAGTGCAAATGTAAGTTTAACTACAATTACAAGGGCTACGGCAGTATCCACATCAGACCCTAGTTCTGTAGGTGGAACTTCTGCAACAGTTGGTGGAAACGTTACTGACGCTGGTATTCCTACTTGTACACAAAGAGGTGTTTATTGGGGAACAAGTGCAGGCAGTCAACCTAACAAGGTAACAAGTGGTTCTGGGGCTGGTGCTTTTAATGTAAACATATCTGGATTAGATAGAGGAACTACCTATTACTATAAAGCTTTTTCGTATAATAATAGTGGTTATAGATACGGGACTGTTAAAAGCTTTACCACTACGGCGGCTGCACCTTCAGTTACAACTGGTTCTGTTTCGGACATAGGTGTAACTACGGCGACAGTAGCTGGAAACGTGACGAACGATAATGGGGCTACGGTTACTGAGTGCGGTATATGTTATACAACAAGTGGAACACCAACCACTTCGGACAGCAAAGTTGCTACCAATAGTGGAGAGGGAGTTTTTGAGGAAGACTTAACAGGACTTACGCCAGATACAACATACTATGCTAGGGCATACGCTATAAACGCCCAGGGGACATCCTACGGCTCAGTAGTTGAATTTGACACATTAGTATCCATACCAATCCTTACGACTGTCGCAGGGGCAACAGGGATTACTACATCTGCTGCTACAGTGTCAGGTGAGGTGACGAGTGACAATGGTGCTGTAATTACCGAAAGGGGTTTTGTATATGGGCTGAGTGAAAATCCTACAATTGCAAACAGTAAAGCCATTGTTCCTGGGACTACTGGTGTAATGGAGAAGGAACTTACAGGATTGCAGATAGCAACAACTTATCACTTTAGACCATTCGCTACGAACTCTCAGGGTACTGGATATGGAACAGATTCTACGTTTACTACTTTGCCAGGAAATCCATCAAGTTTAAGCGCTACTAGAACCGACAAAGACTCCGTGTATCTGACCTGGACCAAGGGAAATGGGGGTACGTATTCTATTATAAGGAGGGGCGAAGTTGCTCCAGCAAACATAAATAGTGAAACTTTAATATATCAAGGTACTGGTTCTTCATTTACTGATACTGGTTTAGATGCTGGCACTACTTACTATTACAGAGTTTGGAGTGCTACTACAGCTGACTGGAGTGAAGCTTACAGTGCTGGTTACTCTGCGGATTATGACACTACAATATACGATTTCATAAACACTTCTTACGCATTAGCCGACGACGTAAATCCAGCAACAGTTCCAACTAACGATGGAGTATTAAGGTGTCAGGTAAGTCGGGACGGTGGGACCACTTGGAGTGCCGCAAAGGAGCTTACATTTAATGCGAGTATTACCACACAAGATTTCGGTAATGGGCAAACAGAATTGTGGGGTATGATGACCTGGAATGGAGACCATGTTAACGACACAAATTTTAGGGTAAAGATTATTGGTAGTAGCGATGACAAATCGTATCAAATATTTAAGAATTTTGGTTTCTCAGTGAACCCTAGTTTTATACTTACTGGGGTGAGAGTTCAGGTAAAGGCTGCCTTTGATAATGTTAATTTGTTGGTTTATTTTGTAAAGGTTGATGTGTTTTACGGAGATAGTCCTTTACCAGTCGGAGAAGGAAGTCTTGCATACGATACAACCTTAGACAGACCTACATATTATGATGGCGGGGATTGGACACCTATCGGAGGAGGGTCAAAAGTTACTGTCTCAGAGACGGCACCTTCTGACCCTAAATTCGGGGATATTTGGGTAGATATTAGTAGTGATTAGATTGACTACCATACCACTTGTATCTATAATGAATTAGGTTCATATTTAAATTAAATAATATAATAAAATGGCTTTGACTCAAACATGGAGTTTGCAAGGAGCATCTCCAACAACTATTGGAACAACTGATTATATTCAGTTTTCCGATGGCACATTTGGCAATTCTATT
>JAKPKF010000420.1 GCA_029553845.1 bacterium
TGATGACCACCACATTACAACAATGTCATCAGAGTACTTATTAGGATGTCAGAAGTACCCGGAAGCTATTTTAACTTCAGTAAAACCGTTCTAAAAATTACTTAATAGACTAAAGCACTTCAGAGATGAGGTGCTTTTTTCATGCCCAAAGGAGACATAATGAGCAGAATAAAACGATTATTTACCAAGTCACGAGATAAGCCTTCCAACAGTCTAGGAGGCTCTTCTTTTCGCTTTCTGTTTGGACAAAGTAGCAGTGGAAAGACTGTGAACGAGAGAAGCTCAATGCAGATGACAGCGGTCTATGCATGTGTGCGAATACTCTCAGAAGCAATAGCATGTCTGCCACTTCACCTATACAGATAGGAGCTAAGCCCTCTGTCAAGACAAAGATCTAGAAATATAAAGAATATTTCTAAGCTACCTGAATATCCTTTTCCCTTATAGGGAAACATCCTTGTTCATATACTTCATTTGGTGTTTGGTAATCCAAGCCTTGATGAAGTCTCTCGTCGTTGAAGAATGCTATGAAAGCATCCAAACCATTTGAAAGCTGGGTCATCGTATTGTAGTCGTGGAGGAAGATACATTCATACTTCAAGGTCCGCCAAGTCCGCTCTACGAAAATGTTGTCTAAACATCTTCCAATGCCATCCATGCTAATCCGGATCCCATATCCCTCCAGCATTGCAATGAACTCTTTACTTGTGTACTGAGATCCACAATCTGTGTTAAAGATGGCAGGCATTCCATATTTAGCTATGGCTTCCTGAACGCAATCCATACAGAATTGGGTATCCATTGTGTTGCTCAGGCTCCAGGAGAGGATTTTCCTGCTGTAGAGATCAATGACAGCCGTAAAGTACACCATGCCTCCAGGAAGCTTGATATAGGTAATATCTGTTGCCCAAACCTCATTCACAAAGCTGATCTTTCGGTTCCTGAGCAGGTAAGGGAACTTTTTCTCCTTTCTCTTGCTGTTCCTGGTCGTCTTGAATACCGGGGCTAGTCCCTGCAGACCCAACATCTTGTAAATACGTCTCACACGCTTCTCAGTGGCCTCTGGATGCTTCTTTCGCTGGAGATAGAATGACATCTTCCTATAACCATAGGTCGGGTATTCTACCCAGGCATCCATGACAATCTCTGCAAAAGCCTTCTCTTCAGCAAAGAATTCCATCCTGAGCCGTTCCTGTTCCTCGTGATGGTTTCTCCAGTAGTAAAAAGAAGATCGAGGTATGCCCAACAACGTGCACTGCTTGTAGACTGGCAAAGTAAAGGGCCTTTTTGGGCCTTCTGGCTTCGCCAGCTCAAAATCTACCAGATAACAGAGGTCAGATCCTATAAATTCATCTTTTTTTTTAGGAATGCTAGCTCCATCTGGGTTTTTCCAAGTTCTGTACAAGTTTCTTCATTAACCTGCTTCAGCTCTGCATTCTCTTTCTTGAGCTGTTTGACTTCCTTGGAAAAGCCTCCTGATAGAAATGCTTTTTTCCAGTTTGATACCATACTTCCAGAAATCCCATGCTTTGCTGCAATCTCATTTACAGTGTTTTTTTCTTTGATAGCTTCTATAGCTACCTCTTTCTTGAAAGTGTCTGTAAAAGTCTTTCTGTTCCTACCCATACTGTTTCTCCTTGTTGTAAGGTAGCAAACATTCTTTATTTATTTAAGATACTGTCCAAAACCTGGTCTTAGTATAAATTGTCTCTCTTTCAAGACGAGGCGAGGTTTCAGATCAGACGGTTGAATACCTGAAAACTGATATTACCCAGCCCATCAAGTATGAAGGAAAAGTGGACTATATTCTTCACCTTGCATCAAATACTCATCCAAAACAGTACGGAGAGGACCCTGTTGGGACTATTACCACAAATGTAATCGGATGCGATAATCTCCTTAAGGTTGCAGTCGAAAAAGGAGCAAAATTCCTTCTCGCATCAAGTGTGGAGATTTATGGACAAGGT
>JAKPKF010000438.1 GCA_029553845.1 bacterium
GCTTGGGTATGCCAAAGTAGATAGTGTGTTGGCTGGTACATTGGTCGGCTACCTCTCGGCGAAGTGTGAGCAGGTACTTGCTTATTATTTCGGGAGTAGCAGAGGCAGCCAAGAAAAGACGGCTATGCTGGCGAAGGCAGATCCTATTAAGTAATGTCGTCAGGTCGAGGTAGGGCTGCTGTAAATTTTTCCTTCCTCGTCCTCTTCTTAAACCACTTCCTGGGATTTCCGCACATATGGCAGCTACACGGCGTACCTGTCTTCCTGCATTGCCTCAAGGTGCGCTCTGCCCATTCCCTGTTAAAGTAGCGACTTCTAAGCTCGTAGCGATACCGCCGCTTAAACTTGCGGGCGGCGATAACCTTGGCCCGGATCATGTTGAGGCCGATCACTTTTTACTCCTCCTATAATCTCTTCCACTTCCATCCTAATAACAACCATTGCCACATCCTCCACCACCAGTTAGGCGGAGGACTGTAGAAGTTTATTTGAAGGTTATTGTTTATTGTGAGAACAGAGTAGCAACGTTGCTCTACGTCATAAATATCTACTGTTACAGTATTTGTTGTTTTGTTCATTTCTCCTCTCCCCCTTTATCAATTCTTATTGTTTATAGTATGAAGTATTACGCTGTATCTTCCTATTGTTATATGGTTGATCTCGGTGTGAGAGCAATAACCAGGATTATCAACATGTAAAATATTGTCATCTGTGTATGTATATTCTCCCCCTTTCCAACCAGTAAATATTCTGCCATTTATCGCTGCTTTAATCTCTTTAATTAAAGACTCAACAGTTGGATGTTTATCTATAGTATCAAAACGCACCCAACCTAATGCAGGTTCAGAATAAACTCCTCTCCAACTGTTTATCGTTGTAGGGATACATTCGGCAAAGTCGAAAAATACCCTCAAAGAACTGTCTGCACACTCAAGAATGTCTAATAGCTTGCGTATTTTCATCGCATTTACTCCTGCTCTTCCAGCATCTTTATACGACAAATCAACTCAACTTGCGCCCATACGATTCCTGGCTTTTGGTTAGGCAACTCACTTATAATAATATTTGCCAAGTCGCATAAACTGGCATCATCAATTCTTTGGTCAGTTACCCTGCATATTTTGGTTGTCTCTTTCCACTTTTTCGTGATTATCATTTCTCCTCCTCCAGCTTTACGATGTCTTCCGGTTTTGCTACCTCACCGATGTCCCGCAATCTATTAACCCATTCATCAGCAGACTTAAAAATTCTCCTTTCACCACCATCATACATATTTAACAATTTAGCATAATGACTTTGGAGTTTTACGCTTTCTGTAAGTGCGACCATAAGCTCTTTAT
>JAKPKF010000452.1 GCA_029553845.1 bacterium
CCAATCATCCACACACGTATGGAAGAGACTCTTCCGTTTAAGTGACAGATGATAGAATGAACCTTCCAAGACCTGCCTGCGTGTATAGTTTCTGTTTCATTCCTTGTTCCATTGAACACAAGTCCACAGACCCACCGGAGCGATTTGCCCCTGTATCAATACCTAATGCAATATTCTTGATGTTAATAGCCGCATTCACATCTCTATCATGAACAGTTCCACAATCAGGACACGTCCATGACCTGATATGCAATCCCATTGATTCGGGTTTATACCCACAGTTTGAACAGAGTTTTGATGATGATTCAAACCGTCCAATCTTCAGAATGGTTTTGCCATACCAGGATGCTTTGTATTCAAGCATAGTTCTAAAAGTGCTCCATGATGCATCTGAAATAGATTTGGCTAATTGATGATTCTTAACCATTCCTTTCACGTTCAAATCTTCAATTGCTATTGCTTGGTTCTCGCGAATTAACGTAATAGATAATTTGTGCAAGAAGTCTGCCCGTTGATTGGAAATCTTCTCATGCATCTTGGCGACTTTCTGAATTGCCTTTTTACGGTTTTGTGATCCTTTCTTTTTCCGTGATAATCGTCTTTGAAGGCACACCATTCTCTTTTCAGAGTTCCGTAAATGTTTCGGATTCTCAATCTTTGTTCCATCGGATAGGATTGCGAAATGGGTTAATCCCATATCTATACCTATAGTCGAATGAGAGGTATATGGTTCTGGTTCAGGTAATTCCTTACCATCATCTACCAAAATTGAGACAAACCATTTCCCGGTTGATGTAACTGATACCGTCCCGGTCTTCATCTTCCCTTCAAATTCTCTATCTAATACAATTTCAACTTCTGTATCTAGTTTAGGGAGTTTAATAAGATTCTTCTCGAAATTAACCCGGTAATTATTAATCATCTGAAATGATTGAACCGGGTTCTTTTTTGACTTGAACCGTGGGAATCCTGGTTTCTCTTTCCCTTCTTTTACTCGTCTGAAGAAATGTTTGTAAGCAGAATCCATATTCTGAATGGCAAACTGTAATGCAGGATTTGAAGATTCATATAACCATTCGTTATCCTGTTTCATTGCAGTAAGCATCTTATTCAGAGTAAAACACGATGGCATTTTTTCATCTGCTTCATATGCCTTCTTTCGCTGTTCTAAAGCCCAATTGTAAACATATCTGCACCCATTAATTGTTTTCCAAAGAATCTCTTTTTGTTCTTCAGTGGGATAGACACGATACTTATAGGCTTTCAGCACAGTTATCACAATAATATTGTCATGGCACGCTTAAATATGTATTGCACTAATATTGTTATGATGAATAGACAGGAGTTCAAAATATCAGGATATCAACTCATTGAGAAAACCGCGCGGAACGGTGGGGATTCTGCACGAGTGTTTGTTCCTAAAACATGGAAAGATAAAAGGGTTGCTTTGATATTATTAGATTCGATATCATCTATTGAATAATTCCAGATACAATAAGAGCATCATATCTCCTTTTTAATGTGGTCCGGGGTATTC
>JAKPKF010000461.1 GCA_029553845.1 bacterium
TTTTTTAGAGCCTAGGGTGTTGCCATCTAAAGACCATTTTAAATCAAGGGCGGATTGAGTTGCTGTTGAAATAGGTTTATCTAAATCAGCCACATTATCAACATTATCTAAACCAATATCGCTTTTGTTTAAAACTACAACTCCTTGATAACCATTAACAGAAACTACAGCGTTTGAGTTTATAGATTTTTGCCAGACTGTTCCGTTATAAACTACCCAATCTCCCTCTGCGAAAGCAATATCACCAGAGCCTAAGTCTTGAGTTCCTGCGACAGATGTTAAATAAATATCCCCCGCATCGCCTGTGCCGTCAGCCAGACTTGGTGTATTAGTTGTAGCGTTCCAAGTCCCCTTAAATTCCATTACAGTCGAGGGAAGTTGTCCTGCTGGTATTTTACCCCCACTATCTAAAGTAGCAACACCGCTATTTGTTCCCTTTTCGCTTGACTGAATATAAGTTTTTAAGTCAGAGATTTGACTTTCTGTTATACTAATTCCAGTTGATTTATCCCAAGCAGAGAAGACGGGGTCTGTTTCGCTTTGTAGAGCAGTTGCGATTAAACTATGGTCAAATGAACTAAGATGTCCTGATAGGGCATTTGAAGCCGAGTTGATAGGGTCATAAAGTCCTGCGTGGTTTCCCCAAGAGTAAGTAGTGTTCCAATTAGAGATTAAAGTGTCTGAAACTAAACGATAAGTTTCGTCATCTTCAAAGTCGCTAAGCTTGGTTGGAACATTTTTGATTTTAGAATACTCAACTAACTTGCCTGACTTCGGTTTAATAGTATCTTCTCCGTCATCTTCCCATCTACTTCCGTCTGGTAAGTTATCCCACTCTGTATCAAAATCACCATTAGTTTTCTTGGCCAAAACTTGTCCAGTAGTTCCACCTGCTGGAACGCCTTTGCCAGTAGCTCCTTGCTTTTCTATTGCGAGGTTGATTTCATTTTTTACCAATTCTATTTCTATCATATGTTTAAGATATTCTTTGATTTAAGATGTTCTTTTAGTTATTCCCTCAACCACTTCAATAGTATCTCTTTTAGTTTGAGTAATTACTCCGTCTTTTATTAAGCGCAAATCCCAGTAATAATTACCAGCTTGAACATCTGTATCATCACTGCTAAGATTTAAAGTGCTCTCACCTTCCTCTGGGTTGCTATGGACTGTAATGTTTTTAGTAATTAAAGCCTCGTCATCGTCTTTACCGATTTTACATTCTGATTTAACAGTAAATAAAACCTCATAGCCAGTAATATCAAAAGGCTCTCCATTTTCTGTGAAGTTTAGTTTTATTGAATTGTCTGTCCCTCTAATTATTGTAATCATATTTTTATAATAGTTGATAAGAGCAAGAGCTAATTAATAGCTATAACGTTTGTTCCTGCCCCTACGTTTACTAAATCGTAATATAATCTAAAGTTCGAACAACGGGCAGGAGAACCATTAACTTGCGATTTAATATAAAGTTGAACTAAATCTCCCTTATTAACACTAATATCCTCTGCATATAAAGCGCCAGTATTATCAATACTTCTTTCTACACCAATAGCAACCCCATTTATGTATATTCTTCCGTATGCCAGCGAGCTTGATTGACCCCATAAATTAAACTTTACCCTTATTATCCCCGAATAAAAAGCATTGAATACTATTTCTTTAAGTTTAATGTATGTTGTTCCTGTTGTTGACCTCTCTGTATCAGCTGATGTTTTTAGCGTTTCAGATGCTATAATAGAAAAAATGGATCTGTTGATATCTGTTTTTTGGCTAGGTGCTAAATTTTTATTTACCAAACCGTTGCTGTCCAGTCTTACAATTCTATATTCTTCTCCTGTTCCCTGTGTTTCAGTAGCATTGTCTGCCATATCAAGATATGGAGTAGCTCCTGCTCCTGATATATCTGTTCCAGTGCTTGGTGTCATTAGTTTAAGAA
>JAKPKF010000479.1 GCA_029553845.1 bacterium
CTTAAGTGCTATTTGTGCAACGCATGGGTTGTTTGAATTTTGTAATATACCAGAGATATCTAGTGTTCCATCAGCTTTTTTGTTCCAAGTATATATAAATCTACCTTTTAAATCCGGATATTTTGTTGCTTTGTAGAGATCTAGCGAACCAGTTTTATCTACACATTTGAAATCTTTGTCAATTGCACCACTCTCAAGAGCTATTGCTATGGTAATTGGTTTTTGTACAGAACCGTATTCATATACATCAGAAATTGCTCTGTTTTTTAATATCCATGGCTCGGATACTCTCCAGTATTCATTAGGATTGTACGAAGGATAGTTTGCCATTGCTATGATTGCTCCAGTTGTTGGATCCATAAGAATTGCAGAACCACTTTTAGATCTGGTTTTCTTAACACCTTCTTCAAGTTTCTGCTCTACTTTATTTTGAATGTTTGGAACTATGGTTAATTTGAAATCTTTTCCCTCTCTTGGGAGTATTGGTTCATATTCGGAGGTCAGAATTACATTTCCACTAGAATCTTTCTCTTGGTATGAATATCCCTCTGTTCCTGTGATGTCTCCAAAATAGTATCCCTGAAGACCATACTGCCCAATCTGTGTACCTTCTTCATTTTGCCCAATAAACCCGAGTACATGTGCTGCTAACTGTCCATTTGGATATATCCTTCGTTCTTCACTTTCAAAATACAACCCAAATCCCTCGGTTCCATCCCCAAAGATATTTGCTGTCTCAAGAGCCTTTTTCTTTTCGGTAGAGACATTTTTTTTGAGAGGTGCATAAACAAATGTATCTGTAATTTTGGACTCAATTTCTTCACGTTCTACTCCTAGTGTAGTTGAAACTACTGCGATGAATTTTTCCTTGTTGGCAAAGAAGGTTGCCCTTTCTACTGGATCTGTGCTTAAAGTTGCATATATATTCCATGTTGGCTCATCTACTGCTAGGACGGTTCCATCTGATGCCGTTATTGTTCCTCTTTGAGCTGTTTGTATCTGGTTTGTTTTGTATTGTTCGTTGGCTAAACTTTTAAATTTGTCTGCTTCCAATATTTGCCACCTAAAAATTTGAAGAAGCACAATGAATGCAAATACAGTAAGCCCTATACCCATGAGGTAGATATTGTCTAGCCTTTTTTTTGTACTACCTTTTTTATGAGTTTTTCCCTGCGAAGAATACAAGGTGTGTAAGCTAGCCATTATTTTTCAGCAATTATATTTGTATTCTCTATGTATACAATAGATTTGCTGTTATTTGAAGATATCTTTAATTCTTTTGCTGCTAATTTTTGTATTACGATTATGGAATTGGATTTTGCAATCTGTTCTTCCATGGATCTATTTTCTTCCACTAAATAGTTTTTTTCACTGTTTAAACTTTGTAGTTCTAATCCCATTGGGCTCAGAACAGAGTTTATTGCCAATTGAGATATAGCAAAACAAAAGACTGAGACTAGTAGTACTATGACGGGGATATTTTTTGTAGACAGGTTTTTCATTTCTTTTTAATTATGGTTCTCAACTTGGCAGAAGCGGATCTAGGATTATCCCTTCTCTCTTCGTCGGTTGGGGCAATATGACTTTCGAAAAGTAATTTACCTTCACCGCTTCTTGCTTTGTTGTTAAAAAAATTTTTTACAATGCGATCTTCCAATGAGTGGAAGGATATTACTGATATTCTTCCTCCAGATTGTAAGATCTCAAAAGATTTATCTAATGCTTCTTGCAAGCTTTCTAATTCATCATTTACCACGATCCGCAGGGCCTGAAAGACCCTGCGAGAAGGGTTCTTGTTAGAATTATCTGCCGGCGATGCTTTGTAGATAAGTCTTGTGAGATCTCCAACTGTTTCTAGTGGATTTTCTGCTTTCTTAATTTCTTTTGCTATCCTGTGAGCAAATTTCTCTTCTCCGTACTCTCTGAAGAGATTTGTTAATTGTTTCTCGGAGAGTGCATTAAGAAGATCTTTTGCAGTTACACCAAAATCTGGATTCATTCTCATATCTAATGGCTCTGACTCTTCTTTGTAACTGAAACCCCTGTCATGGGAAAGTTCCAATTGGCGAGAAGATAGACCAAGATCTAGAAGAATGCCGTTTGGTTTTCTGTTTAACTGCGATACTAGTTCATCTATTTTCCTGAAATTTGATCTTTTTATGATCCAGTTCTCCTTGATATTCTCTTTGTAGAAGTCTTTTACAAAGTCTATTGCGTATTGATCTTGATCAATGCTAAGGAGTAAGCCTTTATCTGAGAGTCTCGAGAATATCTCAAAGCTATGTCCTCCATCTCCAAGTGTACAATCTATGTAAAATCCATCTGGAATAATATTTAAGGATTCAAGAGATTCTTTTAATAGTACTGGCTTGTGTATCTTATCCATTCTTTGTTTCGTTCATCTTACTTAACTCTTGTGCAATCTGCTCACTATTGGCTTTCAGGAACTGAAGTCTCTGTTCCCACTTCTGTTTGTCCCATATTTCAATCCAATTGACCAATCCGATAAAGACAATTTCTTTATCTAATTGTGCATAATCAAAAAGAGACTCAGGAATTATGAATCTTCCCTGTGTATCTGTAGCTATCTCTTTCGCGCCTCCTACTAAGAATCTACTGGTATCACGGATGTTTTTGTTTATAAAAGAGCCATTCATTACATCTTCGGCCACTTTGCTCCACATTTCTTGGTTTACAAGAACTAAAGCTTCTTCGTAACCTCTGGTGAGAATTAAATTCTCACCTAGTTCATCTCTGAACTTTTTGGGAAGTGATACTCTCTTTTTCTCTCCTATCTTTGTTGTGTACTCTCCTATTAGCATGTTTTTAATATATCACTTTTCACCACCTTTTACCACTTCTTGCCACCAATGTAACATTTGCTATACAATGAGTCAAGAAAAAACCACTACAGGCTCAAATATAATGCTCTAGGATATGTGCTTTGTCACTGTAGAAAAGAAAAATCGAAATTAATATATACATATCGATTGTGAACCGATAGCCATTATTATTAGAATATATATTAAAAATGCTTGTATGAATAAAGCTTTTTACTGGGGGTTGTGCTAATTATTCGCTTGGGTATAATAGATAATATATAAATTAATAATAAACAAAAATGCCAGATTCAATAGGAGTACCGAGTTTTGATGAAGGATTAGATGTTGATGCTTTACACGAAGGCGAGGGAAATGAAATGACACCAGAAGAGATTAAGGAAGTAGATGCCAAATTTCAAGAATTATATCCTGATGTACATGAGATAGCTCTTAAATCTTTCAGTGAGAAGATGGGAGTTGTGGATCTTGTTTGTCCTAGGGCTGTTGTTGGTGGATCCCAAGAGATTTTCATGACACCGTCTCTTTATGGTTATAATGTAGAAAATGATGACATGAAATCCGCAAATCTTCGATATATTTTTCCAGAGGGATTGTTAACATCCGAGCAACGAAAAGCTATTGACGATATAGCTAGAAATTACAATCCCAATCGTGAGAAGCGTCCAACCATTTAGATTAGAAAAATAAAATGAAGATATATCTTAAAGATATAAAAGAAAGATATCCTGAATTTGAAATTCGCAATTATGATGAAGGGTCTTTCTTTGTTGGTTTTAACCATGATTCAAGATGTTTACTAGAAAATGAAATATATGTACCTATCAAAGGAGAGAGATTCGACGGGCATGACTTTATTGTTGAAGCGCTAGATAAAGGTGCATCTATGTCAATATGTGAGAAAAATAGTATAGAAAAAATCTCAAATGTTTCAAAACCAGTAATTCTTGTTGATAGTATAGAAGAAGGTCTGCAAAAGATTGTAAATTTTGCTATATCAGATATTACAGCCCCTATTATTGCCATAACAGGTAGTACGGGTAAAACAACTACTAAACAAATGTTAGCAGCAATATTGGGTTTTAAAAACTCTGTTTTGTATGCAGACCATTTCAATACTGTATGGGGAAACGCTATGTTACTCAGTAGGTATGAGAATGAGGACTTTGTAATTTTAGAATGTGCGATGGATAGAAAGGGAGAAATAGCTTGGCATGCAAATACATTTGACCCTGATCTTGGAATCATATTGAACATTGGTCATGTACATGCAGAGAAGATAGGAAGTATAGAGGAAATCTATGAAGAGAAGAAAAATCTTGCAGATTATTTAGATAGAGCTGGTAAGCCATTGATTATAAATATTGATGATGAGAGATTGCGAAAGCTAAAAGATACTTTTAAGTCCGAACTG
>JAKPKF010000006.1 GCA_029553845.1 bacterium
CTTCTGCTGAAAACCGCGTCGTCCGATTTCTTTCAAACGACGACAACAAGGAGTTGAGAAGAAAGATTGATGATCTTAAAGGATGTAAAATTATGAAGCCTGACAGAACATCCAACGATATAGCTGTCGTGCCTCCAAGTATCCAAAACTTTGACTTTAATGATGTTGACACTAGACTTGTTTTAAATTCAAGGGAGGGTTAAAATGAGAAAGGAAGATGAAGGAAGAGTAGTAAAGTATTTTAGAGAGAATCATCCTGATTTCCTTAGTGCTTGTGAAAAGTCTGGCCTTAAACCTACGCGCAGACAAGTAAGTAAATGGCTGAGGAAAACTGGGAAAGCATTTAAAGAGGGGAGGTAGTGATGAAAGTCTTAACTGAAGGCCCACCTGACGCAAAAATTATGATAGTGGGGGAAGCTCCTGGATGCTTTACTGATGATGTAGAAGTTCTAACTCCTGTTGGATGGCGAAATATTAGCTCCGTATCCACAGAAGACTTAGTAGCACAGTATAACGACGGAGCTATAGAATTCGTTAATCCTGTAAAAGTTATCGAAGAGCATTTTGAAGGTAATGTTGTAAGACTTGATGGACGCATTAAAACTCGTGTTACAAAAAATCATAGGTTTCTGCTCTTTAACAAGTACCATAATAAACTATTAGTAGAAGAAGCTGATTCTCTTAGGCTTAAATACCCAGAACAATCTTTTGTGCTTTCAGGAAAAAAGATTGACGGAGTTAAAATAGATTCTAACCTGGTTAAGTTTATTGTTGCAGTACAAGCTGACGGATCTTACGAAAAAACTGGTATCAGGTTTGAGTTTTCAAAGCAAAGAAAAGCTACACGACTACTCGAAATTCTTAACAACCTCGGAGTTAATTATAGAGTAGGAGAGTCTAATAGCAGAGGTACGTTTAGGCTTACTGTACCAAAAAATGATCCTGTGCATTGGTACTCTACTATGATGCTTGAAGACAAAGTGTTCAGTTATAAACTTCTTGCACTTGATGCTGGCTCGCTGAGAGTATTCTTAGATGAGCTTGTCTATTGGGATGGTAGCAAAGATTCGAGAGATAGTAACTGGCGTTATTTCGAGTACTGCTCTAGCGTAGAGCAAAACATAGATGTTGTTCAGGCTATTGCACATTTATGCGAGTACAGAGCCAGTAAAGCTATTCATGGTAGTACTTTTAGATCGCTAATAACTGAAAAATCGAGAATGGGTGTTAAGGCAATAAACACAGCGCAAGAGTACTACAAAGGATTAGTGTACTGCCTAACAGTTCCTTCATCATTTTTTCTTGTTCGTGCTAACAATATAGTATTTGTAACTGGAAATAGTGAAGAGGACAAAACAGGAAAACCGTTTCAGGGTTATGCCGGACAAACTCTCAACAACCTTCTTGGTCAAGCTGGTATTGCTCGCTATCAGTGTCTTGTCACAAACGTAGCAAGAGAGAGACCTCCTGCAAATAAGATTTCTTTCTTCTTCGAAGACAAAAAGTGTACGATTCCTAAAGCAAAGTTGATTGAGTGGATTTCTGAGCTTAAACAGGAAATCGAGCTCTACAAGCCCAACATCATTATTGCTCTTGGATCAATTGCTTTGTGGGCTCTGACTGGAGAAAAGAAGATCTCTGATTTTCGTGGATATGTCTTACCTTGCACACTTGTTCCAGGTAGAAAAGTCCTAGCTACCTATCATCCACAAGCAGTCAACTATGAATGGAAATTATACTTCCAAACCGTATTAGATCTGCGTAAAGCTTTGCGTCATAGTGAATCTTCAGCAATACCTGAGTCCAAACAGCTCCTTTATCCAAACGTCTCAGCTCGTCAGTTCATTGAGTACATGGAAATGCTGATTGAGCATCCAGAGTATGATAAACTCTCAGTTGACGTTGAAACAATTCAGCCTGGGAGTCATATTGAAGAGCTTGGCCTCAGCCACGACCCGAACTTTGGTATGTCAGTTTTCCTCCTGAAAGGAAGAGCTCCGGCGCTACCTGAAAAGGATGAGCTTATGCTTTGGCAAACATTTGCAAGGCTTGTAGAAAAGAAAAAGATTGTTATGCAGAACGGAGCTTATGATACTGGAGTTCTCTGGCACAACAATCACATCTTAGTAGAAGATATTTGGATGGATACACTGATTGCCGCACACATCTGCTGGCCAGAACTTCCTAGAGACCTTGGCTTCCTCGGTAGTATTTGCCTTGATGTAAAACCTTGGAAGGGAAGTTCAAAGACACAGGAATACAACCCAGCCGACGCAGCAAACACACTTGGTATCGCAGAGGTTCTTCTTGAAGAAATCAAACGTCAAGGAAGCGTTGAACAATTTGCTTTTGAGATGAGCCTTATTCCTGTCTCCCTTATGCTTCAGCTTCAGGGAATAAAGGTAGACAGAGAGAAGCAAAAAGAGTTGACAGAGAAATGGATTGCGGAAAGAGCTAAGCTCAAAGCTTTGCTTGACGAACAGATTGGGAGAGAGATTAACTTCAATTCTTCGAAGCAAATGTGTCAGTTACTTTATGTTGAGCTCGGTCTGCCAGTTCAATACAAGAGAAGAAAATCCGTTGACGAACCTCGAACGATGACAGTTGACGCAAGTGCTCTTCGTGCGCTTTCTCGTCTTGTTCCAGACAACCCCATTTTCAATCTGATTATTGCGTACAAAAAGGCTGACCTTCTGGTCAGGCAATTTCTGGATATTGAGCTTTCTCCTGAAGGAAAAGTTCATACAAGCTATAATATTACGGGGGCTTCAAGTGATGATGAAGAGGATACTAAGAAAACAAAGCGTAGTTTTGGGAGATGGTCAAGTTCAGCTTCCATTATTTTACCTTACGGAAGTGGCAATCTTCAGAATATTCCGTCTGAAGCTAGAAAAATGTATCGCGCTGACCCTGGATGGAAAATCGTTCAGGCTGATTACTCTCAGGCTGAAGCGGTGGTCGTTGC
>JAKPKF010000013.1 GCA_029553845.1 bacterium
CATTTCAATTTTAGTTATGGCTTGCCTTGCAAAATGCTCTTACCCCATAACTACAAAATTCAGAAAGGTAATGCCTATCGCTTAAATGATATAAGAACTCTTCACAAAACATCTAAACAAGGAGTTTTTGTTATGAAGAAACTTTTAACTATATGCTTTGCAATGCTGATTGTAGCATTCATCTTTGCCGATACAATTACAATTGGCACAGGAACAGGCGTTCAGAGGTATCCATTAGGTTCATTTTATGGTTATGAACGAAGTGCTGCTCTCTATACAGATGCTGAATTGGGAAGCCAAAATCTCAGTATTTCTTCGCTTGCCTGGTATTCTACTATTGCTACAACTGCTATCGTTCCCACGAAAATATATTTAAAAACAACTGCTGCAACTACTTTTGCAAGTGCGGACACTTGGGCAAATATGATCAGTGGAGCAACTCTTGTATATGATTCTAACTATGGTGCTACACCTGCCGGAGGTTGGAATCAATTTTCTCTCACCAGCAATTTTGCTATTGATAATGGTTTTGGATTATTAGTTCTGGTAGAAAGAAACTATGGAGGTTCTGGAAGTAGCTCGGCAGGTGGAAGTTCTGGAGGACCCGGTGTCCAATATTCTTCGGTAACTAACACTCATCAAAATTGGAATCAGGATTCTACACCCCCTACGGGAAATGGTACTCTAAGCTCTTACCGTCCTAATATCCAGATAGCTTATACTGCTTATGAGATAACTAATCCACCCAATCCTGCCAATGTTGTCAGCCCTCTTAACGGTGCTACCAATATTCTCTTATCGCAAACACTTAATTGGTCATCTGGAGGTGGCGCGCCTACAGGATACAAATTATCTTTTGGAACTGTATCCCCATTTACAACAATTATCAATCAATCTGATTTAGGAGCCGTAACCACTTATGATCCCGACCTTGCTAATAGCACGGAATACTGGTGGAAAATAACCCCTTATAACGGATATGGAGAAGCTTCGGCTTGCCCTACTTGGACTTTTACGACAATAAGCCCTCCCTTAACAGGAACAAAAACAATAGGAAGTGGAGGGAATTATGCTACTTTTACAGATGCCGTAAATGCCCTAAATTTTAGCGGTGTTGGTTCAGGAGGGGTAACTTTTAATGTTTACGCGGGCTCTGTATTTGAAGAAAACATTCCCATTATTACAGCGACAGGAACTGCTTCCAATCCAATTATATTCCAGAAATCCGGAACTGGTGAAAATCCTGTTATTAAACCAACTACCGCTACTGCGGGAATCCAAATTTTAGGTGGAGATTACATAACCTTTGATGGCATTGATGTAACTCGTCCTACAGGTAGCACATCCTATTATGGATATTCCATAAAAGCCGCCAGTGCAACAGATGGAGCTCAATACAATACTATTAAGAATTGTAAGATAATCTTGGATCGGACCAATTCTTCTTGTTATGGTATTTATCAATATTATAGTGTAACCCCTACTGCTGCTGGAGGCACTAATTCTAATAACACATACCAAAACATCGTTATAGAAAATGCCTATCGAGGATTTTACTTATATCAGACCTCCTCAACTTATCTGGATGAATATAATAAAATTCTCAATTGCACGATAGGTGGAACTACAACCGGTGATATTTCTGGTCCTCATGGCATTTATACTTACTACCAACAAAATTTAACTGTTTCCGGTAATATTGTTCGTAATGTGGGATATTCATCTACCGTTTATGGAATGTATATTTATAATGGAAAAGGAACTGAAAATGTAATCAGCGGTAACAAGATTTATAATATCGCCTATACAGGAACATCCTCTTCAACTAACTATGGCTTATATGTTTCTCCGACTGGAACTTCTACCTATAAGATTTATAACAATATGATCTGGGGTCAAAGCCATGGCTATACAACAGCCACTACTTCATTCTATCTATATGGAATTTACCTCTACTCCAGTTCAACTACTACCTATTATATGGACTATAATTCCGTGAAGATTGATGGACCCGCTAATTTAAGTAGTGCTTGTTTATACTTTAGTTCTGCTGCCGGAATCCATTATGTTAGAAACAACATCCTGGCAAATGTATCTGCAGGTCATTCCACTCCTTATCATATAGCTTTATATTCCTATAGCGCTACAGCTATTGGTGCTACGGGTTCAACTTCCGATCATAATATAATGTATATTGCCAATTCCTTGGGTGGTTATCCGGTGCGCGGTTCTTCAACCAACTATGCAACCCTTCAGTTATGGCAAACTGCTAGTGGTCAAGATGCAAACAGCCGTCCATCAGACCCTCAGTTTGATCCTGATAATCCTTTAAATATTTTAACTACTGTTCCTACCCCAGCTGAAGGAAAAGCTTTAGCGCTTGCGTATGTAACTACCGATATATATGGAACTGTTAGAAATGCTTCCACACCAGATATTGGAGCTCACGAAGGCAATTTTATGGAAGAATTGCAATGTCAAACACCTACAGCTCAGCCGACGAATCTTGTTTTGATTCCTTATTCAACTTCCATAACCGGTAGTTTTAATGCAAGTTCTCCTGCTGCGGAAGGATATTTGGTAATTGGTCATCAAAATGCTACGCTCACTTTTAGCCCTGCGGATGGAACATATTACAGCCCTGCACAGAATTTGGGTAATAATGAAATAGTATTAAGTTTTGGGGCATCCACAAGTTTCACGGCAACAGGTCTTACTGCCAATACACAATATTATTGCACTATCTTTGCAATGAACATCAATGGCGTGGGAGCTCCCAAATTTAATCGGACCAGTCCTTTAACCGGAACTCAAACAACATTGCCTGCTGCTCCGGCTGCACCTTCTGCTTTTACAGCCACCGCATATAGTAGCAGTCAAATAAATCTAAGTGCAACAGCTACTACCGATATTATGGTTGCTTGGAGTTATAACAGCACTTTTGGAACTCCCTTATCTACCGGTTATAGCATTGGTAATCCAATTACCGGTGGTGGCACTGTTCTTTATATGGGACCTGCTTCAGGGCTTACCAGCCATACCGGTTTAAACGATGGAACCACTTATTATTATAAGGTATGGAGTTATCTTACTGCAGAAAGAACTACTTATTATGCCTTCTCTGCAAGTGGCTTAACTGCTAATGCTACAACTCCACAAAACCCAGCTACTTTGCCTTTAACGGAGACCTTTGAGATTTGGCCCAATCATTGGTCTGTGGTGAATGGAACTCAAACAAATCAATGGTATGTAGGAACAGCAACTTACTATGCAGGAAACCAATCCGCTTATGTCACTAATGACAATGGTGTTTCCAATGCATTCACAAATACAACATCAGCTGTAGTTCATTTGTATCGTGATATAACATTCACTTCCGGGGCAGCGGATTTTGAGCTCAGCTTTATGTTCAAATGTGGTGGTGAATCTACTTATGACGGGCTGAAAGTATATCTTGTGGATCTTACAACTATTCCTGTAGCAGGAACTGAATTAAGTTCAGGACAGATCGGAAAAACTTGGTATAATCTTACTACGGATTGGACAAGAATCGCTATCCCAATTAGTGGAACTTTGGCTGGAACTACCAAACGCTTAGTATTAACCTGGAAAAATGATAGTTCCGGAGGAGTTCAGCCACCTGCTGCCATTGACAATTTGAGTTTAGAAGCTTATTTGGTAGCCAAACCTACAGACCTGACGGCAACTAATATTACGGAAACATCCGCAATTCTTAACTGGACAAGTAGTTTATCCACTTTTGACCTGGAATGGGGAACTCTTGGTTTTGTTCTTGGAACAGGAACTTTACATAATAATATAAGCAAGCCCTACACTCTGAATGGTTTAACTTCTTCTACCGGTTATTCTTATTATGTGAGAGCCAAAGACGCTGGCAATAATAGTGCATGGGCGGGACCTTATAGTTTTTACACTGCTTTCCCGATTCCCTATACAACCAATTTTGATGCTGATACTAATCCTGCAGCTGGTTGGTGGACTGTGATAAACTCTACTTCTACTTCTGCAGTTGTAAATGTTTCTACTACTACCCCT